>JAISCH010000269.1 GCA_031265725.1 Propionibacteriaceae bacterium | reverse complement strand
GGCGATCAGGGACAGCCTCTTAGCCTTCCAGGCCCGTAATATCGTGATCGACCCGGTGATGGTCTCCAAGAGCGGATTCGCGCTGTTGCGCGCGGAAGCGGTGACTGCGGTCAAGGAATTGGTTGGCATCGCCGATGTGACCACGCCCAACATCCCCGAAGCTGAGCTATTGGCCGGGCATCAGATCACCAATCAGGCCGAGATCGAGGACGCCGCCCGGCGGATCGCCGAGTTGGGCAGCAAGAATGTGCTGATCAAAGGTGGGCATCGCTTTGGCGACGACGCTGAGGACCTGCTCTATTCCGAGGGTGAATTTCTGCGCTTTCCCGCCAGTCGGATAGCCACGAAGAATACCCACGGCACTGGCTGTACGCTGTCATCGGCCATCGCCTCCCGACTCGGTCTGGGCGACACTGTTCCGCAGGCTGTTGCCGCCAGCAAGGCGTATATCACCCAGGCCATCTTGGACGGCTACGACTTGGGCAAGGGAGCGGGGCCGGTTGGCCACTTGGCGGCGCTGTACCGTAAGGCCGGTCTGGATCATTGTTACTCGGGTTCATCCTTCGAGGAATCATAGCGAAATACAGGGCTGGATTGGGCAGGATTCAAATCGTACAGATAGGCACGTAATTGACTGAAGCTCAGTTCAATTATCAACTTTGGATTGATGGTTCTCATTTTACTCAAGTATTCGCTATTTTGATTGAAGTGAGCCATTATTTCAGGTAAAGGAAGGTTGATATATTTATCGCTGATTTCAGCCGATGGGCTAGTCACGCGCTTCCCATGACCTTTCTCCCAATCAAATTTCTCAACCATCCTGCTCTTTGAGTTGTAATAAATATCCATTTTTGATACTTGGTTTATCTCGGCATGAGGTCTTGTATATCCAAAAATAATCGTACCTGCCGCTCTCTCGCAGTCATCGCGCCCCTCAAAAGTCATTTCAACTGAAGTCAAGACGAGGTTGCTTTGCTGTTCTTGGGCTATTTTATTAATATCAGGCACTATGTCAGAAAGCGATCCCATCTCTATCGGAATGAATGCATCAATCGGCTTTGAGTATCTTTCATACGGTGCAAAATCATCATTATCGTAATCAGTGCAACCAAACAAAGATGAAGCAATAAGGGCACAAAATACGGAAATTATTATTTTCTTCAAGGGGGCACCTCCTTTTTCAGTATAGCTCGCGCTTGCTGAAAAACAACGTTTCGCAGCATCCGTTGAATGGAAAAGCCAAATATCACGGAATGCTAAGATCGGGGCTGTGAAGTCTCAGATGACCCAAGCAGCGGCGAACGTTATCGACCGGGTGAGGCAAACCCGTCCACTGATCCATTCGATAACCAACTATGTGACGGTCAACGATGTCGCCAATATCCTGCTGTCTTTTGGCGCTGCTCCGGCGATGGTGGAGACTTTCGACGAGGCTTACGACTTCGCCCAGTTCTCGTCTGCGCTCTACTTGAATCTGGGCACGCTGCCCCCGGAGCAGGAGGCTGCTGGGGTCCAGGCGGTGCTGGGGGCGGGTGCCAGCGGTAGACCGGTGGTGGTGGACCCGGTGGCGCTGGGCGCGGTGCCGCGTAAGGAACGGGTGTTGAACCATCTGTTGCGGGTCTCCAAGCCAGCGATCATCAAAGGCAATGGCGGTGAAATCCTCAGCCTTGCCGGGGTCGCCGGGGCCACCCGTGGGGTTGACGCGGTGGGGGAGTTGGCCGGGCTCGAAGAGTCTGCCGTCGAGTCAGCGCGAAGGCTGGGCTGCGTCATCGCCGCGACTGGCCCGACTGACATCGTCACTGACGGTACCCGGTTGGTGCAGGTCCACAACGGGCACGAATTGCTCACCAAAGTGACTGGCACCGGCTGCATGGCCGGTGCTCTCGTCGCAGCGGCCGCAGCGGTAGAGACCGATCCGCTGGTCGCGGCAGTGGCAGGCATAATGGCGATGGGGATCGCCGGGGAACTCGCCGCCAAGGTCGCGGCCCTGCCCGGATCGTTCCGGATCGCCCTGATCGATTCCACTTACCAATTGACTACGGCAAAAGTCGCCGAGTTGGGACGCATCGATGTTCGATCCGTCTGAGCTGCTGCTCTATGCCTGCACTGACCGGGGCGTCCTCGCTGGACGGGACTTGCTCCAAGCCGTCAGGCAGGCCATCGCCGGGGGAGCGACCATGCTCCAATTGCGCGAGAAGGAGGCCTCCTCGCGGGAGTTCTTCCAGCTCGGAGTGGCTGTGCATGAGTTGACCGCCGCCCACGGCGTGCCGTTGGTCATCAACGACCGGGTGGACATTGCCCAGGCGATAGGTGCGGAAGGACTGCATCTCGGGCAGTCCGACCTGCCCGTCGCCGTCGCCCGGAGAATCCTCGGACCAGACGTGTTCATCGGCGTTTCGGCCAATACCGTCGCTTTGGCGCAGCAGGCCTTGGACGAAGGTGCTGACTACATCGGCACGGGTCCGGTTTTCGCCACCGGCTCCACAACGGACGCGGGCGCGGTCATCGGTTTGGAAGCCTTGGCCGAAGTCGCCAAGGGTATTTCCGCCCCGGTGGTCGGTATCGGTGGGATCAACGCAGAGAATGCCGCGTCGATATTGCGGGCCGGAGCGGCTGGTGTCGCACTGATTGCTGATATCTTCGGTGCCGCAGATATTGAAGCTGCCGCCGCTAAACTCCGTGACGTATTGGAGCTGAAGAAATGAGTTATGCAGAGACTTTGATGGACCAGGCAAATGGCATCTGGGAACACTATTACGACCATCCGTTCATCACCCAACTGGTCGATGGTAGCCTGCCCAGGAATAAGTTCCGCGATTATCTCGTTCAAGACACGCTTTATTTGAAGGAGTACACCAAAGTATGCGCCATCGCCTTCGTGAAGGCTGAGGACATCGCGGTGATGCGTTATCTCTACGGCATCATGCAGGCGGTGATCTCCGATGAGACGCAGACCCATATCGCCTATCTGCGTGATTTCGGGATGAGCGAGGCCGACGCCCTGGCGGCCCCGGTCAAGCCGCCAAACCGCGCCTATCTGGACTACATGCTGCGTGTGGCAAAGGAGCAGGACTGGCTGGCCGGATTCATCTCCACCACTCCCTGCGCGTTGTCCTATTACCACGTCGCCCAACGGGCCAAAGCGGCGGCCGAGGCAGCCGGAACCCTGGATGGCAACTACTACCGCGCCTGGATCGATTTCTACGCCAGTCCGGAATACCAGGCGATTTACGACAGCACGGTCGCCTTCGTGGACCAGCAGACAGCCGGGATAACCGCCCAGCGCCAGGCGCAGTTCTCCGAGATCTTCCAGTCGGCCAGTGAGCACGAACTGGCTTTCTGGGATATGGCGTTGGCTGGCTGAGGGTTGCGGTCACTGCGGTGCCAGTGGGAAGCTCAAAAATAAAAACGTCTGAAAATGCAGCTATAGTTTGGCTTTGAGCCGCGATATAGTTGCTTTTATTGCTATTGAATTTGTCACGGTGGACGAGATCATGCGCGCTGTGGGGATGCAAGTCCGCGAGTTGCGACTGGCCTCGGACCTAGATCAGGCTGGCTTGGCGCGGGCAGCGAATGTCTCGCTGAGCGCGGTGAAAAATCTGGAGGCAGGCCAGGGGAGTTCGTTACGGACGCTGATTCCGGTGGCACGGGCGTTGGGGCGATTGGAATGGCTGTACGAGTTGCGTCCCGTTCCCGAAGTGAGTCCGATGGCGGCGTTGCGGGCCAGTCAAGGCATCCGCGAGCGGCGCAAGGCATCCCCACGCCGGAAGAGCGGCGGATCGAATGCGAGCCGACCATGACCCATCTGCCAGTGACGGTGCTGCGGGTGCTGGCTTGGGGTCGGCAGGTCGGCGCCGCAGTGATGTCGAGTAGGCCGCCATTCACCATGTTCCAGTTCGATCCGGTCTGGCTGGCCAACGGGCCTCAGTTGGCTCCGCTGCTGATGCCGCATCGGGACGCGGACCGTGTCTACACCTTCCGGGACTTGGATCCCGCCACTTTCCGCGGATTGCCACCACTGTTGGCAGACTCGTTGCCAGATTCGTTTGGCAACGTGCTGACCGAGGCGTACC
>JAISCH010000235.1 GCA_031265725.1 Propionibacteriaceae bacterium | reverse complement strand
GAGCGACCCGCAACTGGCTTCGGCGGTGGAGCAGGCGACCATGCCGCAGTCGCATCTGCACCCGCGTCCCTCTTTTGATTTGGCCGACCATCTTATCCCCACGGGCAAGGAGGAGGTTTGGCGATTCACCCCGTTGCGGCCGCTGGATGAGCTGTTCAGTGGCGATTTCAACGACGGTTTCCTCGATTGGCAGGCGAAATTGCCAACAGGTGTGGTCCGTGGCGAGATCAGCCTGGAGGAGGCCAAAGCCATCGGCATCCCGGCCCCGATGGACCGGGTGAGCGCGATGGCGGTTAACCGGGCCGGTGGGGCGGTGCTGGTCGATGTGCCGCCGCAGAGCATGCTCGCCGATCCAATCGTCATACAGCTGCACGGGGAAGATGCCCGGAGCACGGTGTTCGGTCAGTTGGTCTTCCGGGTCGGCGCGCAGGCGCAGGCCACCATCGTGCTGCGGCACACCGGGGCGGCCCGCTATGGCTCGTCGGTGTCAGTGCTGGTGGGCGACGGAGCACGGCTGAACTTCGTCTGCCTGCAGGATTGGGACGACGGCGCTGTCCATGCCGGGCAGCACTCGTTCCGAATCGGCAAGGACGCTCGGGTGAAGTCGGTCACAGCCAGCCTGGGCGGCAGTCTGATCCGGCTGATGGAGACGGCCTCCTATGCTGGTCCCGGCGGGGAGTTGGAGCAGTTCGGCGTCTATTTCGTGGACGCGGGCCAGCATATCGAGCACCGGCTGTTCGTTGACCATAACCAGCCCAACACGGTCTCCAACGTCGATTATCGCGGTGCGCTGCAGGGCAAGGGCGCGCAGGCCGTCTGGGTCGGTGATGTGCTCATCCGTAAAGTGGCCGAGAATATCTCCACCTATGAGTCCAATAAGAATCTCGTCCTCACCGATGGGTGCCGGGCCGAGTCCGTGCCCAATCTGGAGATCGAGACCGGCGAGATTCAAGGTGCCGGGCATTCGTCCACGACGGGGCGTTTTGACGATGAACAACTGTTCTATCTGCGTTCGCGCGGTATTCCAGAGGACGAGGCCCGCCGTCTGGTCGTCCACGGTTTCTTTGTGGACATAATCCGCCGTATCGGGGTGCCCGAAGTCGAAGAACGTCTGATGGCTGCTGTGGAAAAGGAACTCCAAGCCGCCGTGTCCAATCCGAACCAGGAGAAATAATCAATGTCATCGCTTGTAATCAATGATTTGCACGTAGAGGTCGATACCGAGACTGGGCCGAAGGAGATCCTGAAAGGCGTGAATCTCACCATAAAATCTGGCGAGGTGCATGCGATCATGGGTCCGAACGGTTCGGGGAAGTCAACGATGGCTTATTCGATAGCTGGGCATCCAAAATACAAGATCACCCAGGGCTCGGTGAAATTGGATGGCGTGGAATTGGCCGAGCTGAGTGTGGACCAGCGGGCCAAGGCCGGTCTCTTCCTGGCGATGCTATATCCGATCGAGGTGCCCGGAGTCTCGGTGGCCAATTTCCTGCGCACCGCGAAGACCGCATTGGACGGCGAGCCGCCGAAAGTCCGCACCTGGGTGAAAGAGGTCAATCAGGCGATGGAAAGGCTCGGGCTGGATACTACTTTCAGTTCGCGTTCTTTGAACGAGGGCTTCTCCGGGGGCGAGAAGAAGCGCAATGAGATCGTCCAATTGGAATTACTCAATCCCAAATTCGCTATTTTGGACGAGACGGATTCCGGTCTGGACATCGACGCGCTGCGGATCGTCAGCGAGGGAGTGAATCGCTATTCGGCCCAGGGAGATCGCGGGGTGCTGTTGATAACGCATTACACCCGCATCCTGAATTATATAAAGCCGGATTTCGTCCACGTTTTCGTGGATGGCCATATCGTCGCTGAGGGCGGCGCAGAATTGGCTGAGAATCTGGAGATCGAGGGATACGACCGTTTCATCCAGGCGGCCAAAGCCAACGCCTGAGTGGCGTTTTGGCCAGCCGATGAGCGAATCTAAGGAGAGGTAGATGGCATACGACATTGCGGCGATCCGGGCTGACTTTCCCATTCTGAGTCGTCAAATCAATGGCTGTCCGTTGACCTATCTCGACTCAGCAAACACGTCGCAGAAGCCGCAGGCGGTAATCGACGCGGTGGCGGCGCATTACCGGGAGCACAACGCGAATGTGGCCCGGGCCATGCACACTCTTGGCGGCGAGGCCACCGAGGCTTTCGAGGGCGCACGGGCGAAAGTCGCCGCTTTCATCGGGGCTGAGCGGGCGGAAGAGATCGTCTTCACCAAGAATGCCTCCGAGGCGCTGAATCTGGCCGCGCACACCTTGGGGGCCGGGATCGGCCCCGGTGACGAGATCGTGGTCTCGGTGCTGGAGCACCATTCCAATATCGTGCCGTGGCAGTTGCTCTGCCAGCGCACTGGTGCGAGATTGCGCTGGTTCGACATCACCGACGACGGTCGTCTCGATCTAGACAAGGCGCGGGCGGAAGGACTCATCAACGAGCGCACCCGGATCGTCAGCATCGCCTGGGTGTCGAACGTGCTGGGCACCCTCAACCCGGTCGCTGGGATCGGGGAGTGGGCGCATTCAGTCGGTGCCAGCTTTGTGGTGGACGCCTCCCAAGGCGTGCCACATCTGCCCACTGACGTGAGCATGCTCGGCGCTGACCTGCTAGCCTTCACCGGCCATAAGCTTCTCGGGCCGACTGGCATCGGCGTGCTCTGGGGACGTTATAACTTGTTGGCGGCGCTGCCTCCTTTCCTCGGCGGGGGAGAGATGATCGAGGTCGTCCGGATGACTGGATCGACCTATGCCGAGCCGCCGCACCGTTTCGAGGCGGGCACCCCGCCGATTGCCCAGGCTGTCGGTTTGGGCGCGGCCATCGACTATCTGAACAGCGTCGGCATGGAGGCTATCGCGGCGCACGAGCGCGAGTTGACCGGGTATGCCCTGCAGCAATTGGCTACAGTGGCGGGGCTGCGGATATTGGGGCCGCAGACCATCTCGTCACTGGACGAGTCCGGCCATGCCGATAGAGGGGGCGCGATCTCGTTCACCTTGGCCACTTTGGACGGGCTGGAAATCCATCCGCACGACTTGATGCAACTGCTCGACAATCGCGGGATCGCCGTCCGTGGTGGCCACCACTGCGCGCGTCCGCTGCACGAGCGGCTGGGATTGCAGTCATCGAGCCGGGCCTCGATCTATCTCTACAGCACGGCTGCGGAAATAGACCGGCTGGTCTCCGGGTTGAACTATGTGCGGGACTTTTTTGGGGGGCGTCGATGAACGCGGAGGAGATGTACCAGGAAATCATCCTGGACCACTATCGCCAAAAGCATCATGCCGGGTTGCGGGAGCCGTTCAGTTGCCAGGTGAGCCATGTGAACCCGACTTGTGGCGACGAGGTCGAGTTGCGGGTGGAGT
>JAISCH010000196.1 GCA_031265725.1 Propionibacteriaceae bacterium | reverse complement strand
GACGAGGTTCCCGATGTCATCGAGTCCGTTCCAAGGCGAGCTATCTAAATATTTCGGCCTTTTCGGCAGGCCTAAGACTGAGATTCTTATAGCCGGAGTATAGGCTAGCTGGGGCGATGGAGAGGAGTTGGAAGGTGAATAAGCGAATACCGTGGTGGGCATATCTGCTGTGGCTGTTCGTTGGAGTGATCACCGGCTGGGCCGTATTGGAGTTTTCCGGATGGGGCCTGACGAATGCCGGATGGTACACGGCGATTGTCCCAGTAGTGCTCATTCTGGCGATGATCCTGGTGAAAAGGGCGCGTAACCATTCTGTGCTGGCGCTGATCGCTGGGCTATCCTCGTTTCCAATCGCTTTGGCGGTGCGAACCTCAGGTTCTCCCGATGGCTTGCTTTGCCGGGCCTTCGGTTCCCTCGACTGCCGACAACTCAATGGTCCCTGGTCTTTCTGGATCACCGCTGGAGTCTTGTTGCTCGTCTCGGCGGTCGCTTTGTTCGTCACCCGTTCTACTGGGGACGCAGCGGAGAAGCCTGCTGCGCAAGCTGTCGAGCCCAGCCAGCCAGCGGCGACCGAGGGAAGCCTTTTCGAGTCGCAGCCCGCTTTGGTGGAGGCGGAGTCCGTAGCGGCTCCCCAAGCCGCCGAAGCCGTGGAGTCACCAGCCCCGGCTCCGCAGCCCGCTTCCATTTTCGCTGAGCCCACGACCGTTCCCGAGCCGGTGGTCGAGCCGGCACTGGCGGCTCCGGTCCAGCCAGTGCCCGCGCCCGTTCCAGTGTCCGCGCCCGTTCCGGTGGCTGAGCCCACGCCGATAGTCGCGCCTGCCCCGGTAGCCGAGCCCCGGCCAGTGGCCGAGCCTGCGCCGGTAGTCGAGCCTGCGCCGGTTTCCCGGCCGACGGTGTTCGATGATCCGGTTCAGCGTCGGTTCGAGCCGGTGGATTTCGCGCCCGTCGAGTTCGCTCCGATTGAGTTCGCCCCGGTCGAATTCCCAACCTTCACAGCGGAGCCAGAGATTGTGACAGCGCAGCCGGAAGTGCCCGTCCAGCCCGCTCCCAGCTTTGCCAGGCCGATCTTCGCTGAGGCTCCGGCAGTTGTCGAGCCCACGCCGGAAGTACCGGTCGAGCCGGTGTCTGCCCCGGTGGAAACAATCGCGCCTGCGCCTGCCGCGCCGATGCCTTCGGGCAGAGGCAGGCGGCCAGGGGAGGTCGTCCGCACCAGCGAAGGGGAGTTCTCGCCAGCGGTAGACGCTCCCGCCGTCTCGCCTGTCGATCAGCCTGCTTTCAGTCCCGAACCAACGCCTGCCCCACCGGTGAGACCGCCTTTGCGTCGGGACTACCCGATGCCTAGCGTGTCGGCTGATACTGGTTCGGCGATGGATCTGGTCAGTTCGATCTTCGGTCCGGCCACCCCGGCGAAAACCGAGGCCAATGCCGCCCCGACAACCGCTGAGGCTGGTGCTACCGAACTGGAGCGGGAATTGGCCAGAATGCGACAGATATTGGCCAATTCCGGACACGATGTCGCTGCGACGGCGCCTGTCGAACCGACGAAAGACGTCGACAGCTTGGCTGAGATAGAGGAGAATCTGGCCAAGATGCGCAGCATGCTCAATCTTGGTCCAACTGACCACGAATAGCGATGCAGTAGCTTGATGACCCGTCCCACCGTGAATTCCGGGCGGTCGGCGGCCATCGGAGAGCTATTGCCAAAAAGATAGAGTTTTTATATGTCAGTCAATCCCCAATCGAAACCCGATCCCGGTTGGAGCCCGTTGGGACTGCTGTACTCGACCTATGAGAAACAGATCCTGGCCCAATTGGACCGTTCGCGTTTTCCGCGCCATGTGGCGGTGCTGGCCGACGGCAACCGACGTTGGGCCCGTACGAATGCTCCCGGAAAATCATTGGTGGTCGGTTACCGGGCCGGAGCGGACAAACTCAAAGAATTCGTCGGTTGGTGTGACGAGGTGGGCATTCCCATCGTCACGCTCTGGGTGTTGTCGACGGAGAATCTGCGCCGCTCCGAGGACGAAGAAGTGACGCCATTGCTGAAGGTCATCGAGGATTTGGTGGTGGACCTGGCCGCAGCGCCGACTTACCAGGTGAAAGTGGTGGGCGATCTGAGCCTGCTGCCCGATCCGATAGCCAGCACACTCGCTGGCGCGGAGCGGGCCACCCACACCCATCGTGGGCTGAATGTCAACGTCGCGGTGGCCTACGGTGGACGGCATGAATTGCGGGACGCGGTACGTTCGCTGTTGGCCAGCGAGGCCGAGCGCGGGACGCCATTGCGCGAACTGTCGGAGAATCTGGAGATAGACCAGATCTCGGAGCATCTCTACACCGCTGGCCAGCCTGATCCGGACCTCATCATCCGTACCTCTGGCGAGCAACGGCTGTCCGGCTTCCTGTTGTGGCAGTCGGCGCACAGCGAATTCTATTTCTGTGAAGCGCTCTGGCCGGACTTCCGCAAAGTCGATTTCATCCGGGCGCTCCGCTCCTACTCACAGCGGCAACGCCGTTACGGTAGATAGCCGGGACTCAGAATCAGAAGCCCTCGTCTTGGCGTTTGCGCCAGCGATCAGCCATCCGGTCCATGAATGGCGACCCATCCACCGGGCGCTTGCGCGAATTCCGCACGGCTGACTCATCGACATACCGCCAAGATGAGATGGCGATGATGGTGGCGGCAAGCATGATGACGAAACCGAGGATGCTCAACGCGAAATGAACCCTCATCCCGACGACCAGGCAGGCGACTCCGAGCACGAAAGCGACACCGGCGAGGGTGGCCCGACGAGTGTGCAGCTTGCGGGTCTTCGTCCCGCGCAGAGTCGAGGCGAGTTCAGGGTCTTCAGCCTCAAGGGCTGCCTCCATCTGTTCGAGGAGCCTCTGCTCGTCTTTAGAGAGCGCCATGACTCTGCCTCCTAGCAATTACTGCCCCAAGTCTAACCGAGAAATCCAGTAACACTATCTGCTTGCGAAATAGTTCTGACACAACTGGCGGTTTCACCTGGAATGGGCTCCGGGCGGACGACGGAATCGGAACAACGAACGCGGGAACCAGCGGTTCTTGGAGGTCAGCCCCAGCTTGCCGATCAGGGCAGCCGGATCGCCGCTGGGCTGCTCTTTGGCGAACCGGAACTGTTCCACCAACAGTGCCAGTTCCGTCACAGCCTGGCTGGACTTCTCATCGTCGGCGAAGACTCCAGCGACGAGCGTTTCCGTGACTTGGTGCACAGTGCCGGTCGGCCATTCCTGACCGGCGTCGATGAGCCGGTCGCGCAATTCATCCCAGCAGTCCTCGACCCGGGCAGGCAACGGATGCCGAGGCGAGAGCCGACGCCTGGTCCGGATGGCGCGAGTCCAGCGCGGGGCGCAGAGCAGCAGGCCGAGGGCCAGCACGATGCCGCCAGTCGTCGGCACCCAACCCGGCAGGTTGAACGCCTGGCCGCCGGGGAGGGGAGTGGCGGTCGGGCTCTGGCTGGGCGCTGTGGACGGTTGCGTGCTGCTGCTTGGCGTCACGCTCGGGGTGTTGGACGGGCTGGAGGTCGGATTCGGATTGGCGCCGCCCGGAGTGGCGTCGAGCGGAATCCAGCCCAAACCATCGAGATACAGCTCAGTCCAGGCGTGCATATCGTGGGTGTCCACACTCCAAATGCCATTGCTGAGGCTGCCGGGCAGGAAGCCGACGACCACCCGGGAGGGGATGCCGACTGAACGGGCCATGATCGCCAGCGCGGCGGCGAATTGCTCGCAGTATCCAGTCCGGGAGGAGAGCAGGAAGTCCTCGATGGTGTCCATCGGTGTTCCGGGCTGGGTGGCGGTCGAGTAGCGGAATTCGCTGGAGCGCAGCCAGTCGCGCATATTGAGCAGGAGCTGGCCAGCAGTGGGTCCGCCCGCATTGAAACTCTCCGCGAGCGAGCGGATGCTCTCGGGCAATTCGGCGGGCAGGCTCAAGGTCAGCCCATTGTCCGCAGGGTTGCCCGCCACGCGCGTGGCTAGCTCTTCGTCGGTCCAGCTCAATGGGGATGCGGTCAGCTCATAGCCCAGGTTCACGGTGGTCTGTCCGGCGTTCTCGTCGAGCGACACCAGCGCGCTGTTCACCGGGTCGTATCCCCACTGCCCAGTGACGTCGACGCTGCGCGCTCCCCAGGGCAGCGGCAGGTACTGGCTGACGAAGCTGCCAATCTCAACTTTCAGCTCCACCGGGTCCGTTGACGTGATGCCCGCCTGTCCGGGCAGGTCGCGGTCCACGTATTCGAGTTGGGTCGGTGAGATGCCGAAGCCGTTGCTGGTGAACACTGGCAGTGCGGCCAGCCGTAGATACGTCCCATTGCCAGCCTCGCCAGAGGTGTAGGCATACTTCAGCACTGGCCTGGCCTCGCTCCGGCGCAGATTGCGGACGATGTCCACGCTCGGGTCGGCCAGGGTCACCGCGTCCGGGGAGGACGGATTCAAGGAGATGACTGACCAATTGGGCAGCAGTGGACTCAGCCCAATCGATCCGGCCAGGCAGAACACTCCCATGGCGGCACCGAGTCCGAGCAGACTTGCCAGCCCGGCGGCAGGATTGCGCGCCTTGGCCGATCCGATGAGGACCAGCAGGAATCCAGCCGCTCCGAAACAGACATACCACCAATCGACGTCCTCCAGAATCCCCAACGCGGAGATCAGATAGGGCGCGAAGAGGATCGGGAAGGACCAGCAGACTTGATTGAAACTGATGACCAGCAAGTCCAGGATCAAGTAGAACACCCAGAGCGCGAACGCGGTGAGCACTCGGAAGCCGTCATGCGGCTCCATCGGCGGTGCGGCCTCGATGACGTAGTAGGCGGTCTCCCAGAGCAGGTCGGTCGGGTTGGCGATCACCGTCTGGTACAAGAACACCGAGCCGGGAATGGCTTGGACGATTTTGACGAAGAATTCCGCCAATCCCAACCGGCGCAGGATGGTGCCGATTATGGCGCTGATGGTGGCGAGTGCTATCGCCAGCCAGAGCCATTCCCGGTCCAAGGTGGCGGGGAAGAGCGCGCAACAGGAGAGCGCCCAAGCTGGCAACAGGGCGATGGTCAGCGTCTCTTGCCGGGTCATCGCTGACTCGTCTCAAAACTTTGCCAGGCCCGGTCCGCTGGGGTGTCGGCTGGGATCGGCTGCACTTTCCAACCGGAGTCGCGCAACACGCTCAAAGCATCGTCCGCGATGGCCTCCGCGCCCTCGATGACGACGGCCCAGCAATGCCTGCGGTCGCGGCGGACGGCGGCGAGTTCTGCGGCGTCCGCAGTGGAGAGCCGCCCGATGACGGCCACCAGCAATTCGCTGCTGAAGACATCGGGCAGTTGGGACAACGCGGTCACCGACGATTGCTCCAGGTCGGTCAGCCAGAGCAGGAATTCGCGCTCGCGCTCATGCCCGGAACCGGTCCAGTCAGCGAGTTCGCCGGAGGAGTCGGCAAGGGTCAGCCCCCAGCCCTCAGCGAATAAGTGGCTGCCGATGGAGGCCGCCAGGCTCACCGCCGCCTCGAAGCGGAGGTCGTTCGTCTCGCTCTGGTACGCCAGTCGGCGTGAATCGATCAGCATCACCGCCGCTGGGTCCCAGGCGTGCTCCTCGCGGCGGACCATCAATTCGCCGTGCCGGGCCGATGAACGCCAATGGATGCGGCGGGTGTCGTCCCCACTGCGGTACTCCCGGATCAGGGCGTCGTCAACCCCGAGGCTGCCGACCCTGGTGACCGGAGTCTGGATCCCGGAGCTGCCGCCGTCCAAGTCGCGGATGCGGGGCAGCGGGCACACGCGTGGAATCACGACGAGCGTGCTCTGCCCAGGCAGGTCGCGCTGGACCCGGGCCAATTCGAAAGGATGGATGACGCGCAGGCTGGCCGGGCCGACCAGATGCCTGCCCCGCCAATGCGGCAGCACTTGCGCCGACAATTGGAAGACCCGCCGCCGCGCCTCCAGGGTGAAATTGAATTCCCAACTGCCGCCGACCGATGGCGGCAATTCCTCGGTCAGCTCGCCCCGGCAGCCGGGCAGCAGTCCTGGAGTCTCCACCGTGAGGATCAGACTCGCCGGATCGCCCGCCTGAGTCAGCCCAACTGGCAACTGGCGTTCCAAATGGGTGACTGCCAGGGCGGGAATCAGCCCCAGCAGGCTCACCACTGGCAACAGCGCCAAGAACAGCCCCGGCCAGATCGCGTCGCGCTCCCCAATGGCCAGCGCCCCCGCCGTCCAAGCCAGTCCAAGGATCAGGAAGGTCCAGCCGCGCGGGGTGAGTCTCATCAGCCTTGGCGTCGGCCGGGGACCGGAATGGTGGACACTGCCTGAGAGATGACTTGGCGCAGCGGCTTGCGGGCGAGTTGGGCCTCCGCGCTCAACAGGATCCGGTGGCCCAGCGTCGGGTAGGCCAGGGTCTGAATATCGTCCGGGGTCACATAATTGCGGCCGCGCACCACCGCGCAGGCTCTGGCCAGCCGGAGTAATTGCAGGCTGGCCCTGGGCGACGCGCCGACCCGGCAGTCAGGAGAATTGCGGGTGGCCGCCACGATGGCGACCAGATAGCGTTTCAAGGCCGGATCGACCCACACCTGGTTGACTGCTGCTATCCCAGCCACAATCGTCTCAGCGTTGGCGACTGCGGACAGCGATTCGAGCGGGTCGGATTGGCCGTGGCTGTCCAAGATCGCCACTTCGTCATCCAAGGCGGGGTAGCCCACATCGATGCGCATTCCGAAGCGGTCGCGCTGTGACTCGGGCAGCGGATAGGTGCCCTCCATCTCAATCGGGTTCTGGGTGGCTATCACCATGAACGGACGCGGCAGCGGGAAGCTGTTGCCGTCGACGCTGACCCGGCGCTCCTCCATAGCTTCCAGCAGGGCCGACTGGGTTTTCGGCGAGGCCCGGTTGATCTCGTCGGCGATGACGATATTGGCGAACACTCCACCGGGACGGAATTCAAAGTCGCTGGTGTGCTGGTTGTAGACCGAGACGCCGGTGATGTCGCTGGGCAGCAGATCCGGGGTGAACTGGATGCGATGGACTGGACACTGAATGCTGCGCGCCAACGCTTTGGCCAGCGTGGTCTTGCCCACGCCGGGAACGTCTTCAATCAGCAGGTGGCTTTCGGCTAGCAGTGCGACTATCGCCAGGGCGATGACTTCCGGCTTCCCGGAGATCACCTGACCCAATGTGCGGCGGATCGTCGTGGCTATCTCATGCGCCCCGGCTATAGCCGATTCATCCACAGTTGTTCTTGCCTTCTTCGAGAGAGTCAATTCAACCATAAGGCATCCCCTGTCGGTGTCCAAACCGTTTCTTGCGAACTGGAAAGTGGGGGATTCGGGCGCTGGCCCACCTGGTCTGAGTCGTTGATCCAAGTCCAATTGCAGTTCTGGGGTAAAAAATCAAAGTAAATTTGCAGTAAATGTTGACTTAGATGGGGAGTGGGGGAGTATCGTGGAGCAGAAGGGATGAACTTTGAGTTTGAAAGTGGGTGCGGTAGATGTTCCTCGGCAGCTTCACCCCCAAACTCGACGAAAAAGGGCGCTTCTTCCTACCGACGAAGTTCCGGGAACAGTTGTCCAGGGGGATGGTCATCTCCCGGCAGCCGGAGCGCTGCTTGGCGATCTGGCCGGTGGATGCGTTCCAGGCCGAAGTGGAAGCGGCGGCGACCGGCCGGTCCACAGATGAGAATTCGCGGCTCATGCAACGCATGTTCGCCTCCGGTGCCTCTGATGAGTCAGCGGACAGCCAGGGAAGGGTGACGGTGCCGTCGGTGTTGCGCAATTACGCCGGATTGGACAAGGAGATCGCCGTCATCGGGGCATACACCCATGTGGAGGTCTGGAACCCAGCGGCCTGGGAGGAATACCAGGCCAACAAAGAAGAGTATTTCGCACAAGTAAATAACGGTGGCAACAAGGAATAGCCATCGTGCCGGTGCGGCGCGGCTCCAGGCCGGAGGCACCCTGACGCTACTTCCCCAGTGGCAGGTGGCCTCCGGACTGGAACCACGTTGCATCGTTTTGGTTCAGGCAAGTAAGGATGACGGCGATTATGGCAGTGGACACGATCCACGTATCGGTGATGCGAGAGCGCGTCATCGAGCTATTTCGCCCTGCGTTGGAATCCGGTCCGGGCTGGTTTGTCGATTGCACGCTGGGGATGGGCGGTCATGCCCAAGCTGTGCTGGAGGCTTTTCCGGAGGTCCGGCTGATCGGCATCGACCGCGATCCGGAGGCCATCGAGCTAGCCCGGGAAAGACTGGCGGCTTTCGCCGGGAGGGTGGAGTTCGTCCACGCCGTCTATGACCAGTTAGATCAAGTCATGGACGCGGCCGGGATCGCCGACGCAGATGGCATTTTGCTGGACTTGGGCCTGTCCTCGCTGCAGATCGACCAGACCGAGCGCGGCTTCTCCTATCTCAACGACGCCCCACTCGATATGCGGATGGACCCAACTTCTGGCCTGAGCGCGGCCGAACTGCTGAATTCGTCGACCGAGGCCGAATTGGCCCGCATCCTGCTGCGTTACGGAGATGAGCGCAATGCTCGCCGGATCGCC
>JAISCH010000171.1 GCA_031265725.1 Propionibacteriaceae bacterium | reverse complement strand
GGATGTCTGTGCGCACCCTGATCGCGCTGGCTGCAGAACTGGCCAGGTAGCTATGAGCCGGGAGACTGACTTCATCATCGTCGGGGCCGGAGCGGCCGGGCTGTTGGCCGCAGTGGCCGCCCGCAGGCTCGGCCTCGATGTGCTGGTGGTCGAAGCCACCGCTCAGGTCGGAGGCACCACTTGCGCTTCCCGTGGCGCTATGTGGCTGCCCGGCAACGACCTGATGATCAAATTGGGGATGGACGATCCGGCCACGAAAGTGCTGGACTACCTGAACACCGTGCTCGGCGACACCACCGAGGCGTCCACCCTGGCGCGGAGGGCCGCCTATGCGAATTCGTCGGTGAAAATGGTGCGCTGGCTCACCTCGTCTCGCATCCCGTTGATGATCATGCGCGGCCTGCCCGACTATCACCTGGCCGAGGATGGCGGCAAGGCCCAGGGCCGGGTGCTGGCCACCCAGTACGCCAACCTCGACTCGTTGGGGGAATGGGCCGACCGACTGCGCACGAACTCGGCGGCCACAGCCAAACCTGGCGGCATCAAGAAATTCTTCAGCGCCAAGCCAGCCACCACCACTGCCACCAGGGGCGAGGCGCTGGTGGCTGAATTGCTGCGCCGGGCCACCGCGAATGGGGTGGAATTCTGGTTCGACAGCCCGTTAATCGAATTGGTCAGCGCGAATGGCTCGGTCAGCGGGGTCATTGTGGAACGCGACGGCCAGCGCCAAGAGGTATCCGCGCGGCGGGGAGTCCTGCTGGCCTGTGGCGGGTTCGAGGCCAACCAGTATCTGCGGGAGGAGCATCTGCCGTTGCCGACCGACACGCATTGGTCGCTGAACGAGCCGCTGAACACCGGAGCCGGGATCGAGGCCGGGATCGCCATCGGCGCTGAGACCGCCGCGATGAGCACTGCCTGGTGGGTGCCGGTGATCCTCGTCGACGGGAAGCCGTACCGGATCGACAAGGCCCGGCAGGCCCCGCACGGGATCATCGTGGACCAGGCCGGGGACCGTTTCTTCTCCGAGGCCGCTGGACCGTCGATCCTCGGCCGCTACCTCTATTCCCGCAGCCGGGGCGGGGTCCACGCCGTCCCGTCGTTCCTGATCATGGACAACCGGCATCGTTCCAGCTACGAACTCGGCCCGTGGAAGCCGGGTTCGACGCCGCGCAAGGTCATCGAGTCCGGGGATATTTTCCGGGCCAACACTTTGAACGACCTCGCCCAAGAGCTCGGCATCGACCGGGCCGGGCTTATCGGCACCGTGGTACGTTTCAACAGCTTCGCGCACAAGGGCCAGGACGAGGACTTCCATCGCGGCGAGTCGGACTGGGACCGTTTCGGCCTGGGCGGCTCGAAGAAGAAGAATCCCGGACTGTCCAAGCTGGACAAGTCGCCTTTCTGGGCAGTCAAGCTCTATCCGGGCGACAGCGGCACCAAGGGCGGCCTGTTGACCGACGAGAATTCCCGGGTGCTGCACCAGGACGGCTCGATAATCGAAGGTCTCTACGCCTGCGGCGGAGTCGCAGCATCAATGATGAAGAGCACTTCGCCCGGCCCCGGCGCCGGCCTGGGTGAAGCCCTAATCGAAGCCTACCGCGCCGTCCTCACCCTCGACGCCGCCAACGACTGACGAAACCGGCCCGGAATGGGGTAGCGGGAGCCTCAACCGAGCCTGAAGTCTTTGCGTTCGGTTTTGTGGGCCGCGTTGTAGTCGCGCATCCGTTGGGGGTAGCCGACTACACCGGCGTCGTAGCTGGGGATGCCGTGGGCGGCGGCGAAGCCTCTGGCCCAATCGACGGACTCGACGCTGCGTCTGGTCCACTCGCCGTCGTAGGCGATCAGCAGCAGGGTGGCCTTGGTCATCGTGGTGGGCAATTCGATGAAAGCCTCGACGCCTCGGCGGGTGGCCACGAAGTGCTCCAAGTGGGCGATCGTCGCCTGGGCGACATCAGCGCGGGGGTTCGCAGCGCCGCCTTTGCGCGACTTACGCAATTTAGAGAATAGACCCACCCGCCTATTATCCCTTATTTCCGCAGCTAACCGAGCTAGGCTAATTGATGTCTATCTTGCGGCGGTCACCGAAGGAGAATTGAATGACTACTCCTGTTCCCCTTCCTGCGCTCGGAGAATCTGTCAGTGAGGGCACGATTCTGCGCTGGTTGAAGAACGTCGGTGACACAGTTGCCGTCGATGAGCCATTGGTGGAAGTCTCCACCGACAAAGTGGACACCGAAATCCCCTCCCCCGCAGCCGGAGTGCTGATCGAGATCAGGGTGCCCGAAGACGGCACCGCCACCGTTGGCTCGGTGCTGGCTGTCATCGGCTCCGGCATTCCGGCGACTCCCGTCCCAGTGCCGCCCGTAGCCGATCCCGCCCCGGCCCCGTCGCCCGATCTTGCCCCGGTTCCGTCGCCCGATCCTGCCCCGGTTCCGTCGCCCGCCCCGGCTCCGGCCCCAGCAGCGTCAATAGCCGAAACTGCTGAACGTTCTCCAGCGCCGATCCCGGCCCCAGCAGTCTCGCCGCCGCAGCGGCAATCCGCGCAGTCCCCAGGGTCGGCTTCCGGAACGGTGGCCCGGCACGCCTTTGAATCCCCGGAGACCTACGTCACCCCCATCATCCGCAAGATGGCCGCTGCCGAGGGCATCGACTTGGCCGCGATACCAGGCTCCGGGGTC
>JAISCH010000152.1 GCA_031265725.1 Propionibacteriaceae bacterium | reverse complement strand
TCTTTGTCCTCCTCGGTGCGGATGCGCGGAAAGAAAGGTGACTTCGGGGTCAGGCCGATGGACATCTCCAAGAGCCGGGTCATCGCCACGCAGACCCGGCGCAGGGTCGGTACGTCGGCCGGGTCGCCCTCGCGGAGCCGGATGCCCTCAGCGAGGCAGAGCTCTTTGATCTTGGGGGCGATATAGCTGACGACTCCACGGTCGCGGTCCACCCGGATCAGCCGTCCGCCGATATCCAGGCAGGTCACTGCCACCAGTCGTCCCCGGTCGAACATCGCCAGATTGGACGTTCCGCCGCCCACATCATAATTGAGCACTGTGGTCGAGTGGTCCTTGGAGAACACGTCGGAACCCGCCCCGCGCCCGGCGATGACCGACTCCAATTCGGGACCAGCCACGGCTACGACGAAATCTCCGGCGAAGTCAGACAAGTAGTGGACGACCTCGTTGGCGTTCTCTTTGCGAGCGGTCTCCCCGGTGATGACGACGGCCCCGGTGCCTATCGTGGTGCGGTCGACGTGCGCCTTGTCGTACTCGGCGGCGACGATATCGCGCACGGAGGCCATGTCGATCTTGCTGGGGGAGAGCAGCGGCGTGGTGTGGATGTCGCTGCGGTAGACGATCTGCTTGTCGATGATCTCGAAGCGCGGCACTGAGAAGCCACTGGACATGTCCTGGATGGTGATGTGCGAGAAGATCACCTGGGTGGTGGAGGTGCCGATGTCGATCCCGACACTCAGCAGCACGTCTTTTCCGGTGGCGCGGCTCATGGTGCCACCGCCCCCGCCAAGGCTGCCCGCAGCGGAGGCGTCCGGAAAACCGGCGGGGTGGCCGGGGCCGGTTCCTCCAAGTAGCTGAGCAGTTCAGCGATGCCGGTGTTGGCGACCGCGCTGACCTCGAAGATACGCTGCGCGCCGCCCATCTGCAGTACGTTGCGGGCGTACTCCAACTGGGCCGGGCTGGTGGCCAGGTCCGTCTTGGTGACGATGCCGAAGATCGGTTTGGCGAAGGTGGTGGCGAACGACGGCGGAATCCAAGTCGCCTGCGCGACACAGTCCTGGACCAGGCCGATCTCGTCAGCGTCCACTGCGGTGACGATCAAAGCCCGGTAGAGCTTGCGCTGTTCCAGGTACTCGCCGGGGGTGTCGATGAAATTGAGGTAATGCTCGACGACCTGCGTCTTCTTGTAGCGCAGCGAGTCGTCGCTGAGTCGCTGGATGAGCGTGGTCTTGCCACAGCCGCTCATCCCGATCAGGATTGCCTTCTTCATCGTCCACCTCCTTCTTACGAACGGGTTATCGGGGTCGGAGCGAAACCCATCACATCACCGAGCAGCCGCAGCACGCCTTGCAGCGCCGAGTTGACCGCCTCTACGTCCCCGGTGATCAACACCGCGCCGGAGAAGCGGTCGACAAAGGCGATTTCCACCGCCGCCGTCTTGGTCGCCACATCGGCCGCGATGATCGCCGCTTCAGAGGGAGTGATGGTGAGGATGCCGATCGCATTGGAGATTTGATCGGCGGGCAGGCCGAGTTTCAGGGTCAGATTGCCCACTGGGTTGGCGATCAGATGCGCCAGGGTGATCTGCTTGCCTGGAACGAATTCCTGGATGATCCTTTGCTTCTCCGCAGCCATCTACAGCGGACCTCCCCCGGTGTAGAGATCGGTCAGCAATTGGCCCACCTCGGCGGAGCCGACGGCGACCGGATTGGACTTGGTGGTGATGTCGTTGAGGATTTTCGCTGACATCTCCGTGCGTTTGGCCTGGATCGCTTCCAGGCTCACCCCGGCTTGGGCCAGCGAGTCGGGGATGCCGAAAGTCTTGTTGAGTTGCTGAATGGTGCGGATGAGCTCGCAGGCGGCGTCTTCGTCCCCGGCCTCGTTGCGCGACCCGGTGGTCCGCAATCCCATCGACCTGGCGTAGGTGGCGTAGCGGATCAGCAATTCGGGACGCTTCAAGCTCCGGTAGCGGCCGACTCCGGCGTTGAAGGCGATCACCCAGGGCAGCACGATTGAATTCGCATAGCCGTGCGGCAGATGGAATTCGGCACCGAGGGTGTGGGCGATGCCGTGGACCAGGCCGAGCGAGGAATTATGGAAGGCCAGCCCAGCCATGGTGGCGGCGATCATCATGTCCTGACAGGTGGCGTCGTCGGTCTCGCCGTTGTAGAGCCGGGGCAGGCAGCGCAACACGGTCTGCCCGGCGTGCAGCGCGTACAACTCGGTGAACGCGGTGGCCGACTTGGAGACGTACGACTCGATGGCGTGGGTGAAAACGTCCATGCCGGGGAAGGCGATGAGATCCTTGGGCAGCGTCTTCAGGAATTCCGGGTCGAGGATGGCCACGTCGGGGGTCATCGCCCGGTCGGAGATCGGGATTTTCACATCTTTTTCGGTGTCGGTGACCACGGTGTAGCTGGTCACTTCCGACCCCGAGCCAGCGGTGGTCGGAACCGCCACGAAGTAGGGACGATGCACATAGCGGGATTCCATCAGCGCTTGCTTGTACTTCAGGCAGAAATACAGGCAGGCCTTGGTGGTGTCGATGGCCGATCCGCCGCCGAGTGCAATTAAAATGTCCGGCTTCTCCCGGAGCAACATCTGCATCGCGTCGGTGACGGTGTTGATGGACGGGTCGGGAGTGACCCCGGAGAAGATCACGTAGGAGCGTCCGTAGCGCTCCAGCCGGGAGGTGATTTTGGAGACGATTCCCGACTCCACCATGAATGGGTCGCAGAGCACCATGATCCGGCCGTCCTCGGGCAGCCCGGCCAAGGCGTCAAGACTGTGCCTGCCGAAATACAGCTTCGGACAAGCGTCCAACTGGGTCAACTTCTCCTCCTGTCCTAGTTCGTCCGGGTCGCTCTACTGGTCTGCCCAATTGGCTGGGTAGCAGACATAGATGAACCGCGCATGGTCGGGAGTGGAGAAATGGATCGCGGTGTTCTTCGGGATATAGATGATCTGTCCAGCCGTCGCCCGTGTCGTCCGGCCGTCCACGATGATGTCGAGGGTGCCGTCGAGCACTATGTCGATCTCGTCATAGGTGAGGGTCCAAGCGAACTTGGTCTGGTCCAACTCCATGATGCCGCAGCCCAGCCGGGGACTCTCGTCCAAATCCAGCACGTCGACCAGCTTCACCCGGTCGGATTCGATGGGGAAGGGAAAATCTTCCAGGGCGACCTTGGCCGGGTCGATCCCGATCACTCCGGAGGGATCGAGCTGCCGCGCTGGCGCGCTGGTCTGTCCGATCTCCTCCCGGATCACTTCGCGGATGATGTTCTCAATAGCCGCTTTGGACAAATTCATTTTCACTTCTTTCTGCGATCTTGCCTGCTTACTGCGCGGTCATCCAAGAGTCGGCGCTAGCCAGTCCGGGATGACATTCAGCGAGTCAGCCGTCTCGGCCCAGTTCCTCGTGGGACATCCTTGTCCAGTCGTGCCCCATCGCTGCTTCGTTGAGATCGACTTTGTCCACGATCCCGACGATCACATGATCGATGGGTTGTTCACCGATTCCGACACTGACTCGCGCAGTGGAACCAGAGACTACCAGAACCACCTCGCCAACGCCTGCCCCGAGTGGATCGGCGGCGACGATTGGAGAGGGTTTGGCGTGGTTCGGGTAATGGTATGGCTCAACGATCATCAGCTTGCAGCCCGCCAGGGCGTCGTTCTTCCGACTCGCCCAGACATTCCCAATGACAGTGCCAATTTGCATTTGCTGTTCCTAACTAACTTCTTGGGGCGCTGGGGTGGAGTTCATGGCGATGCCCAGCGGCGTCACCATCATCGGATGCGGTGGTTTCACCGTCTCGATGCCCAGCGTGTCAGCGAAAACCTTCTCGATGCCTTTCAGCGCGGAGGTGCCGCCAACCAACCAGATTTTGTTCACTTCGTGCCCGCTGATGTGCCGTTTGACGATGCTTGCCATCTTCTCCATCACCGGGAGCACCGCCACTCGCACGTCCTCTGCTTTCGAGGGCTTGAGTTTCATCGCCTCAGCCTTGTCGAAATCGATTCCGTAGCGTCCCATCAGCACCAGGGCGACATGGGTACCCCCGGTGGCCTCGTCGGCGACATAGACCACTTTCCCGTCTTGGAAGACGGAAAGCCCGGTGGTGCCGCCACCTATGTCCACTACCACGCCGTCGCTGATGCCCAGCACCGTCCCAGCGGCAGTCGGCTCGTCCAAGACCGCGCTGACTTGCAACCCGCTGGCCTCGACCACATGCCGATGGGCGGAGCACTCAGCGGGGTTGACCCCGGGCGGCATCGCTATCGCCGCCGTGGTCAGCTTCAGGCCGAGGCGTTGCTCCAGCTTGCCGACCAACCGACGGGTAATGTCCACCGCACCGATGTAATCGACCACCAAGCCGTCACGGGCGACTTGGGCGGTCTGCAATTCGGTGGCCAGCGGCATTCCATCCGCTCCGATCACCATGACGATGATCGAAGCAGTGCCCAGATCGACGCCCACCCGGAGGAGTTCCCGCTTTTCCGGGATGCGAGTGCTCTGCAAACGCTTCACCGCAGCTTTGAGCGCCTGCTTGGCCTCTTTACCGATGCTGGCGTCATTCAACGCCCGAACGGATTTCGCTTCGAGGTCTAGGGTGTCGCCCGGTGGAGCGGACTTGCTGCGTTTGGTTGGCATCTGGAGCTATCGAGTGGTCACTTGAGTGTTGGCAGGATGAATTCGACTTCGGCGTGTGGGCGTGGGATGACGTGTACGCTGATCAGTTCGCCTACCCGGTCTGCTGCCGCTGCTCCGGCGTCGGTGGCAGCTTTCACCGCTCCGACATCGCCACGCACCATCACGGTCACCAGTCCACCGCCTACATGCACTTTCCCGATCAAAGTCACATTGGCAGCCTTGACCATAGCATCAGCGGCCTCAATCGAACCCACCAAACCCTTGGTCTCAATCATCCCCAGGGCAATTTCTTTCATTTTTTGTCCTTTCTATCGGCCTGGTCAGCTTTGGCATACGCCTGCTTGAAGGCCGCCAACAGTGCTTCCTTGTTGGCAAATTTGATTTCTTGATTGGTCAAACCGACCGTTGGCAATTTGCGCAGCAGGGTGCGCAAATCGGTAACCCTAAGTTTGGCCAACTCTGCGATGGTTGGCCGGGGAGCCGCTGCAGCCTCAGCTTCAGCTTTCACCAGTTGGGGCGCTGGCTTCGGCTTCTCGGCGGGTTGGCCGAGAGCCGGAGCAGTTGGGGTGGCCTGGAAGCCGATGCTGCTCGCGGGCCGTTTGCCAGGTTGGCCTCCTGACCCGGCAGCAGGCGTGGAACCAGCGTGCAGCGGGGCCAAGATCGCGTCCAGCTCGTCAATC
>JAISCH010000071.1 GCA_031265725.1 Propionibacteriaceae bacterium | reverse complement strand
GGCACAACATCTTTACGAGTCCCGCGGATGCGCTGAGTCAGATCAGTCTCCAACGCTGCACAGACGATTTCGGCTACAGTGCTCTCCGGATCAACTCGCTCCATCCCACTGCGCTTCTTAACCGACTCGATGAAAGTCAAGAACTCTTTTGACGGTCCGGTTGCCGCCAGCAATGTCTGGACTTTCGTGTACGGGTTACGCCATCCACGATGTCGCGCGATGTGGCGCAGCGCTATAGAAAGCTTCCTATAAAGTTCTTCCGACTCTCGAATCGGGGCCGTAACAAGTTCTTCGCGCACTCGCCAAGGATAGTAAGGATCAGAAATCGTCTCTAGATCGACTATTGGCCATCCTAGTTCGATCAACGATTTGTCCAAGTCAGTTAGTCGAGCGCGACGTCGCCTGATCAGACGCCGCATCCGGCGTGCACCACCCGAGACTGCTTTGCGAGTTTTCGCAGTTTTGGCTTCTTCAACACCGGAATCGTGAATAACAGATTGCATGTTGAGAATTCGTTCTGGCGAGCCCGATGGACTTACCTCAATCGCTGCGAAGCCAACAGAATTTAATCCGACATCAATGCCGATCCGATAGGGAACCATGAGCGTAAGCGTAGTTGTGGAATGTCTTGGCAGGTCAACGACACCATCGGCAAAAGACGGCAACTCTAAAGTGAAAGATTATTGTCGCCCCTATGAGAGGGGCGACAATGGAGCATTCAAGATGGCAAACGAGGCCATCTTTACTGAAGATCAGTTCATCAGAAAGATACCCCAGTTATTGCTTGAAGTCAATAAGTCGTAGGTCTCATCAGGTCAGCCGAGCTGTGGAACCACGTTCCTCCATTGTCGCGGACATCATGATGGTGCAGGCCGGACGACTGGGCTTGCGAATGCGCTCCATCAACTGATCTACTGCCGTCTCCCCCATCGCCACCGCATCCTGTGCGACAGTGGTGATAGCTGGGGTGACCATCGTCATCCAGCGCACATCATCGAAACAGGCCAGTGAAAGCTGATCCGGGATCGTCTTGCCCAACTGTTCGGCGGCGCGCCAAGTCGCCTCTGCCAGCACATTATTGGCGGCGAATATTGCAGTCGGGCGGTCTTTGCGGGAAAGCAGCTTAGTGATCGCGGTTTGCGCCTGCGCCACATCCAGCTTGCTGGTGACTACTATCCCTGCCTCCGGCGGCAGCCCGGCCTCAGCTATCGCCGCTTTGAATCCGGAAAGTCGATCCCGTCCAGTGGTCCAAGTGATCTCATCAATGATCAGAGCGATCCGCTCATGCCCGAGACTGGTCAAAGTCTGGGTGACCTTGAACGCCGCACCCCGGTTGTCCACCACAACGGCGTCGCACAGGCCCTCAGCGAATTGCCGGTCGACCTCCACCACCGGAATCCCATAGCCCAACAGATATTCGCTGACCTCTCGTGACATCGGAGTGAGGATCACCCCGGCCACTCGGGACGATACGAAGGTCTCCGCCGCCTCCAACTCGCGTTTTTCCACCCCGCCGTTGTCGGAAAGCATCATCGCGTAACCACGGCGGCGGCTCTGCTGCGACAGCCCGGAAGCCAGATCCACATAGAAGGGATCGCGCAGGTCGGAGACGATCACTCCGATCACCCGGCTGACCTGCTGGCGCAGATTGCGAGCCATCGCGTCAGGAACGTATTCCAACGCCGCAGCGGCTTTCTTCACCCGGTCACGCACATCAGCGGAGACATAACCTCGACCGGTTAGCGCCCTAGATACCGTTGACAATGAGACACCAGCAGCCTGGGCGACCTCTTTCATCGTCGCCCGCGAATGAGCCGATTTCCCCGAGCCAATACCCGTTTTCGCTGCTCGCGCCATCATCGCCTCCTACCGGGCTTGAATACGCCGAATTTTACGCCATTCCATGTGGAAACCATCTCACATCCCCAACGACAGACGGTAATAGGCATCACACCGGATAACCACCGAATAAAAAGCATCACCAGGCAATCCATCCTTGGTGAATGATTTAGAGTTGCTACAAATCTGCATGAAAATTTCGTGCAACCTGATGACAAGACCATCCGTCGAGATGAATCTCCGCTTTGGCGGTCACGCCCAAGTGGGACTTTCTTCACTTGCGACACGGAGTCAAAACGCATGTTATAACCGCTGATCATGAAAAAAGAATAGTGGAAGGTACCCAGGTTTATCAATACATTCTTTGATTATAGTCACGCCTCGCTGTGCGGTATAGCCACCTAACCGTGAACAGCCGCTGCTTCGAAGTGAGAAGAAAGTCAGATGGGAAGCCCAACGGTAGATCGGAACTACCAGGTCAGGCAGTTTCCAGTTCTCGGCAGCAGCTATCGCAGTGCAGACTCCCGCTGATGGCGTTTGCGTTCATTCAAACCAATTCATGGACTGCCGCAACGAAGGAGGCTGTGCCACTTTTCAGAGAGGTGAGGACGGGGACAGCGGTATTCGCCAAAGCGGCGGCTCCGGCCATGGAGGCTTGGGCTAGTACTACTGCGTCTGCTTGGCTGGCCACTCGTTCGATTGCGGTGGCGATCAGGTTGTTGGCGCGTTCCTCGGCTCCGTGCGTCCGGGCTTCCCATGCTCCGGCGACTACTTCGGACTGGAATTGAATATTGGCCCGCGCGCTGGCAGCGGTCTCTTCCAGCAGGGCCAGGGTGGGGCCGATGGTGGAATCCAGTGCGGCTAGCACTGCGACTCGACCGCTCGCTCCGGCCTGGGTGGCCAGTTCGACGGCTTGCTTCGCCATTGGCGCGTCGATACGGAGCACCGGGATGCCGACTGCAGCTTGAGCATGGGCTGCGGCGGCCCCGATGGAGGAACAAGTGATCAAGACCGCGCATGCTCCGCGCTCAGCCAAGTGCCGGACATGGCTGTCCACTTCTCGCAAAATCCAATCGGTGACGCCTTCCCGCAACGCGGTCTGCAGCAGCAGCGGGTCAGCCAGATGCATGCGCCGGTATCCGGGCAGCCCAGCGGCTAAGGCGTCATCCACTGAGCCGACCAGCATGGGCACGGTGTAGATGATTCCGACCGCGTTCATCGTTCTCTCCACGGGCAGCCGTACCGATTGACGATCTCAATCAATCGTTCCAATCTCGGCACATCG
>JAISCH010000060.1 GCA_031265725.1 Propionibacteriaceae bacterium | reverse complement strand
CACCAAGTAGGTCAGTGGAATGGTCAGCAGTAGATAGAGCAGCCCGGAGACGACCATCGGAGTCGCATTGGCATAGGTGCTCAGCCCATCGCGGCCGAAAGTGGTCAATTCCCGCTGGGCGATAGTCGCCCCAGCGATGAACAGCAGTGCGGTGTCTTTCAGTAGCAGCACGAATTCATTGGTCAACGGTGGGATGACGATCCGCACCGCCTGCGGCAGGATGACGTTGAAAGTCGTGGTCAACGGCGACATGCCCAGTGACCGGGCCGCCTCCCGCTGGCCTTTGGGCACGGCCTCGATCCCGGCCCGGACGACTTCAGCGCTGTACGCGCCGGTCACCAGCACCAACGCCAGCACCCCGCCCCAGATGGCCCCGCCCGGCCAGCGGATTTGGAAAGCCATCGGCAGCATGTAGGCAAAAGCGAAGATGGTCAGCAATGCGGGCAATCCGCGAAATACCTCGATGAAGGCGATGGCGAACCAGCGCAGCGGGCCTTTGGAAGTTTTCATCAGCGCCAACACGATGGCCAACGCGGTGCCCACCACGAAGGCAATGATCGTATAGATCAAACTGTTTGCCAGGGCAACAAGGATTTGTGGAAACAGTTGTGCGGCCACATCCAGATTGAAGAATTGCTTTCGCAGTTCCTCCCAATTGCTGCTGGCATATCCGATGACCAGCAGCAGGACGGCCACGGTGACAGCATAGGAGCTTCCTCGGGCGATCCGCCGTCGCACCGTTGGTCTTATGTCTGATAGCGAGAAGGCCATCCCGGCATCGAATCCGATCTAAGAATCAACTCAGCCGAAGTACTTCTTGTAGATGGTGTCGTAAGTGCCGTCAGCGCGGATCGCGGCCAGTTGCGCGTTGACCGCCTCCCGCAACGGGTCGTTCTTGCCCTTGGCGAATGCGAAACCGTAGTGCTCGTCGGTCTGGTAGGACTCGACGATCTGATAGTCGGGATTGTCAACCTCATGCTGATGATTGACCGGCTGGTCCTGCAGGATCGCATCGATCTGCCCGGAGGTCATCGCCGGCCACAACTCGCCGTCAGACGGATACTGATTTATGGTGGCGTCCGACGGGGCATTCTGGGTCGTGTAGTTGAGGCCAGTGGTGCCCTGTTGCACACCGATGACCTTTCCCGCCAAGTCGGCCAGGGCTTTGATCCCGGAGTCCTTCTTGACCAGCAGTGACTGCAGCGAGTCGTAATACGGATCGGCGAAGTCGATATTCGCCTTGCGCTCCTCGGTGATGGTGATCGCGGACGTGCCGAGGTCGCATTCCCCGGCCACCAAGACCGTGCCAGACTGCAGTGCGTTGAAGTCGACATCCTTGACCACCAGGGTCAGGCCGAGTTTCTCCGCGATGGCTCCGACGACCTCAAGATCGAAGCCGGAATATCCGGTAGGAGAGGAGGTATCTTCAATCTCGAACGGCGGGTAGGGGATGTCAGCGCAGGTGGTGAGACTGCCGGGCGTGATGGTCGTCAGCGCCGAGGTTTCCGGAGAAGTATTACCACCGGGATCAGTTGTGGGGGGGGGTGTCTCAACGCTGGGCGGGGTGCCGCAGGAGACAAGCATCAGCGCAGCAGCCGCCAACCCGGCCAGTTTCAGGATTCCACTTGACATGATCGATTTCCTCCAAAGATCAGGATGGTCAGAAAGCAAGTCAAGTAAATACTAGGGGTGTTTCAGTCTGATGACGAATGAGTTCGAAGTTTCACTCTTTGGGGTCCCCGCAAAGTATCCGACCATCGGGAGGAACTTTGTGGGGTTCTCTGATGACGAATGAGACCCGAGTTTCACTTCAGAAATGACGACGCAATGCCGCAGCCAGCGTCCCGATGGGCGCGACTCTCACCCCATCCAACCCCAGCCAGTCAGCCATCCGGCGCAGGGCGGCGGCGAGCCGGGCGGCGGTCTGTTCAACTGGGCAATCCGGCTCCAGCCAGGCGGCATTGGCCAACAGCACTCCACCGGCCCGGTCGGCCTTCAGATCGACCCGGGCGGCGATCCGGTCGTCCATCACGAACAGATAGACGTAGTAGCCATAGACCCGCTGCTCCACCGGGGTGTAGATCTCAATGCGGTCGTCGAGGTCGAAGAGGGCGGCCAGCCGAGGGCGATGGAAGACCAGCGAGTCGAACGGGCTGACCAGGGCGTCCACACTGATCCGCCGGGGCATGCGCGCCTGGTGCCAGAGGTAGACCGGGCCGTCCACACCCTTTATCGCGGTCGGGATTAACTCTCCGCTGGCGACTAATTCCTGAATGGCGGCATTAGTGGATGCCCGGCTGATCCGGAAGTAGTCGGCCAGGCTCGCCGCACTGGCGACACCCAACGCTTTCGCCGAACGACGGACCAATTCCGTCCAAGCGTCGAGCCCGAGAAGTGGCGGAGCCTGGTAGAACTCAGCCGGGACCACCCGTTCCGCCAACTCGTACAACCGCTCGAATTGGCTGTTCCGACCCGCCGGAAGCAACGTCCCCGACGCCAGCAGCCACTCCAGGACATGTTTGGCCTCAGACCAATTCCACCAAGGCCGCCGCTCCCGGTTGTCCGGATGCCCGATCTGCCTAGCACTCAACGGGCCCTCATCGGCAATCTGGCGGCAAACCTGGTCGGCCAACCCCGGATGCTCAGCGAGAATGAGGCGCAGCGAATCCCACGGCTGCGCTTGCCGTTCGGCCATCCGCTGCCGCAGCGCCGGGTAGAGCCGGACGTCGATCAGCGAGGCGGCATGTCCCCAGTACTCGAAAACCCGCCGAGGCGACTTCTGGCCCAACCGGTCCAACAAGCCCGGATCGTAGCCGCCCAGTCTGGCGAACAAGGGCAGGTAGTGCGCCCGCACCACCACGTTCACCGAGTCGATCTGGAATTGGCCGAGTTGATCGACCATCTGCCCAGCCTGCCGCGAGCCGACCTTGGCTGGGGCGGCCCGTCCGAAACCCTGCGCGGCCAGGGCTATCCGGCGGGCTTGCGCCCTCGTCAACTCAGCCATCGCAATGTTTCCGCGACACTGAAAGCGACGAGGGCCGCCAGCCCGATCCGTCAGTTGACATTCAAGTGGATGACCCCGTAGTCGTAAGCCTTGCGCAGGTAGACCACGCTCGGCTTGCCAGTCTCCGCGTCCACATAGAGGAAGAAGGTGTGGCCCACCAATTCCATCTCGTCTAAGGCCTGGGCCAGTGTCAGCGGCACGGCCTCGAATTCCTTCTCCCGCACCACCAGCGGCCCGTCGCCTTGGACTTCGATGCCGGCGACCTTGTGAATCGCCGGGGCCGGTTCCGGCTGCCGCTCGGCTACCGGTGGCAGGTCGATGACCTGCGGACGCAGCCCGCGATGGGTTTTGCGCCGGTCGGACGCCTTGCGCAACTGCGCCTTCAACTTGTCCAAGGCCAGGTCGAAAGCGACATTCTTGTCGTCGGCGAACGCCTCGGCACGCACGACCGGGCCTTTGCTCCGCAGCGTGATCTCCGCCTGAGTGGAGAGAGCCGAGGGCTTCTTGCTAGTGCTGACCTGCACTTCGATCCGGATGACACGGTCTTTGAGTTTCTCAATAGCGGCAAGCTTGTCCGTCACTCTCTCCCGGAACTCATCGGAAATTTGGCAATGCCGACCGGTTACGAGAATATCCATGTCAACCTCCTGGGTATCGAATAGGGCTGCCAAGCAGCCTCGAAAATGGTTTTGGCACCTAGCTGTCCCCGCCTTCGGCAGATCGAGCCAGATGCCATAACTACAAACTAGTCGGTTGTTCCAAGTTTGGGGAGTATTTCGCCAGAAGTGTTCGTTATCGTTCCGTGATCTAAAGCAGCACCGACCGTCACGCGCTGATCGGATAACAAAGCTGTAACACTGCGGAACTTCCCCGTAACACCAGGTGAATGAATATGTAACTTGCGTTCGGCAAGGTTTGGCACATGTTGTTGGAAATCAATTCTGGCGATACCGCTTGGGTTCTGATCAGTGCGGCACTTGTGTTCGTGATGACCCCCGGTCTCGCGTTTTTTTATGGAGGAATGGTTCGAGCCAAGGGTGCCTTGAACATGATGATGATGAGCTTCATTGCCATCGGAACGATTGGCGTGCTTTGGATCCTGGTCGGGTTCAGCATGGCTTTCGGCGAGGATATCGGCGGCGGACTGCTGGGCAACCCCTTCCAGTTCTTCGGATTGAACAACCTGCTCGGTGAGAACGCCACCTTCGGCACCTTGCCAGCGCTGGCCTTCGTCGGTTTCCAGGCGGCTTTCGCCATCATCGCAACCGCCCTGGTGTCGGGCGCGATAGCCGACCGGGCGTCATTCGGCGGCTGGACGCTGTTCACTATTTGCTGGGGGCTGCTGGTCTATTTCCCGGCTGCCCATTGGGTCTTCGACTTCGCCG
>JAISCH010000343.1 GCA_031265725.1 Propionibacteriaceae bacterium | reverse complement strand
CGCAGCCCCTTGACCACCACCTGAGCACCCTGCTCCCGGCAGAAGTCGACCAGCAGCCCGTTGATCGGCAGCACGCTGACTCCCGGCAACTCTCTCGTCACCGCCCGCAACAGCTCGATCCGTTCGGTGGCGTCGAAAAGATAATTCTTGGCGGAGTTGCGACCCACCGCCACGACGACCTCGCCAAAGAGTCGCTGCGCTCTGACGATGATATCGAGATGTCCGTAGCTGACGGGATCGAACGACCCTGGGCATACTGCGATCACTGGCTACCCCTCACTGCGAGATGCAAACTGGTCTCACCGTAGTTACGAGTGGGCAACTGGAGCAAGCCCGCTGGCCAACTCGGAGCGGTGTCGCGGGCTGAACGCTCGACCACTACCAGAGCTTCCGGGGCCAACCAGCCGTTATCCGCCAGCAGCCGCAACATGGAGTCGACCGCCGCTGCGGCCAACGCATAGGGCGGGTCCGCCCAAACGATGTCGAAACAGATGCTGGCAGCACTGCCCAACAATTGCTCGACCCGCTGTCTCTTCACCGTCACAGCCAGTCCGGTGATCGAGCGGTTGCGTTGCGCGACGGCCGCTGCCGGACCTTGCGACTCGACTGCCCACACCGGCCCGGCCCCCCGGCTCGCCGCCTCGAACGCCACCGCGCCGGTGCCGGCGTACAGGTCGAGGAAGGAGAGCCCGGCCAATTGGTCGTCAGCGCCCCCGCCCAGCCGGTCAGCCCAGCCAGCGATCATCGCAAAAGCCGCCTCCCGCACCCGATCCGTGGTGGGCCTGGTGGCGGAACTCTTGGGGGTGGCGAGTTGCCTGCCCTTCGCCGTTCCGGCGATGATCCGCGTCATAGCTTCAACTCCGGTCGATCCAGTCGGGGCCAGCGAGCAGTTCAGTCGCCCGGATGGCGTCCTGGAAACCCGGAGTCGCACAGCGCGGGTCCTTAGCCACGCATTCCTCAGCGAGCATGCGGGCCCCGGCGATCAAGTCGGCATGGTCGAGCACGCGCAGCAGGCGCAGCGTCGACCGGCTGCCCGACTGCGAGGCTCCGAGCACGTCCCCCTCCTTGCGCTGGGCCAGGTCCAATTCGGCCAATTCAAAACCATCGCTGGTCGCCGCCACGGCGGACAGGCGCTGTCTGGCGAGTTCCGTTCTCGGCAAGTTGGTGACGAGCAGGCAAACCCCTGGGAAAGCGCCGCGCCCAATCCGTCCGCGCAACTGATGGAGCTGGGAGATGCCGAACCGGTCAGCCTCCCAGATCACCATCATGGTGGCATTGGGAACGTCCACGCCGACCTCGATCATCGTGGTGGCCACCAGCACATCGGTACGTCCGCTGGCGAAATTCGCCATCGCCTGATCTTTCGCCTCGGTGGGCAATTGGCCGTGCAGCACGTCCATCTGTAGGTCATGCAGCGGACCGGCCCGCAATTCAGCGGCCAATTCCTCCACGCCCATCCCGTCGGCGCGGTTTTTCACACTGATCCGGGGGCAGACGATGAACACCTGCCTCCCGGCTGACACCTCTTCGCGGACCCTCGCCCAGGCCCGTTCCACCCAAGCCGGATGGTCCAAGGCGTCGACCACCACGGTGTCCACCTTGGCCCGGCCCGCTGGAATCTCCTGGAGGGTGGACACTTCCAAGTCTCCGAACACGGTCATCGCCACCGACCGGGGAATGGGCGTGGCTGTGAGCACCAGGGTGTGCGGCTTGGCGGAAGCCTTGTCGGCCAGCAGGGCGCGCTGCTCGACTCCGAAACGGTGCTGCTCGTCGATGACCAGCATCCCCAGCTCGGCGAACTGTATCTTGGCCCCCAGCAGCGCGTGGGTGCCGACCACGATCCCCGCCTCGCCGCTGGCCGCCCGCAACATGGCATTGCGCTTGGCCACGGCACTCATCGAGCCGGTGATCAGCACCACGTCCGTCGCCAGCTCGGCCGATCCGAGCATCCGGCCCGCGCCGAGGTCGCCGAGCAGCGACTTGATGGTGTTGAAATGCTGATTGGCCAGGACTTCAGTGGGGGCGAGCAACGCGGCTTGACCGCCAGCGTCGATCACTGCCAGCATCGCCCGCAGCGCCACCAGCGTCTTGCCGGAGCCGACCTCGCCTTGCAACAGGCGCTGCATCGGCCGGTCCTTCGCCAGGTCGGTGAAGATTTCCTCCCCGACCTCCTGTTGTCCAGCGGTCAACTCGAAAGGCAGCCGGGCGTCGAAGGCGTCCAACAATCCTGCCTGCTGGCGCGGTCGCGGCACTGCGGTGTTGAGGCTGGCGTCGTGACGGCGGTAGGCCATCGTCAACTGGGTGGCCATCGCCTCGTCGAACAGGAGCCGCCCTGCGCCCCGCTCAGCGTCGGCCAAAGTGTTCGGCCGGTGCACGTACTCGAATGCGGTGCCCAAGTCGACAACCTTGGCCTCGTCCCGGAGCCATTGCGGCCAGGGGTCGTCGCCGGTGAATGCGCTGAGCGCCAGCCGGGCGCACTCGGCGACTGTCCAAGTCGGCAGCTTGGCGGTTGCCGGATACATGCCGACCAGGCCGGATTGGGCCATTTCCACGGCCCGGGCGCGTTCCTGGGAGGTGGCGACGATCTGACCGGCCTCGTCCAACATGGCGAACACCGGATGGGACATCTGCAAATCGTTACGGAACCGGCCCACCTTCCCGATGAACACCCCGCTTTCCCCCAACTGCAATTGCTGCTCCCACCAGGCGAGCAGATGATCCTTGCCGAAGAAGGTGAGTTGGAGCCGACCGTGCCCGTCGGTGACGACGGCTTCCAACCGTCCGTTCCCCGGCCGTTGGGAGAAGCGCTGCGGCTCAATGATCTCGGTACGCAAGACTTTGGCGGTGACGGCGACATGGTCGCCCTCGGTGAGCGTGGAGAGGTCGGTCAATTCGGTGCCGCTCAGATAGCGCCGGGGCAGATTGCGCAGCAGGTCGCCGACAGTGAGGATATTGAGCGCGGTGAAAGGCTTCGCGCTGCGGTCCCCAAGCACTCCGGCCAGCGGCTGATACAGCTCGGCGTAGGCCAGCGTCTTCCAACCAGTCAACTTGAGATCCACACCTGCACCCTAGCTGAAATGCGCCGCAGTCACAGATTCCGCTGATTAGGCGAAGGCCGATGCGATCCGGTATGGTTATCAGGTTGCGAATTTTCCTGTATGCGTCTCGACGGCGCAAACAATGAGAACAAGGAGTGCTCCAAGTGGCTGCCGTATGTGATATCTGTGCCAAGAGCCCGGGTTTCGGCCACAACGTACCTTGGTCGAAGAAGAAGACCAATCGCCGGTGGAATCCGAACATCCAGCGAGTGCGTGCCGTGGTGAACGGTGCCCCCAAGCGTTTGAACGTCTGCACCTCCTGCCTGAAAGCCGGTCGGGTAACCCGCTAAAGCTGAATCCACAAAGGACTCGCCCCGGCGAGTCCTTTTGCTTTGCTTTCAGTTAACTCTGCTTACGAGCTAAGTCGCTACTTTGAACGGACCGTGTTCGCGATGTTATCGCTGGCCAACGGGGCTTCAAACTCGGTGAATCAGCTAGACCGACACATGTTTGCGATGCCCAACACCCCACAATTCATCAGTAGTCAGCCATCGCATCCAGAACGTAACGTAGAGTTGCCAGCCGATGTTCATCTGTGGTGTCAGCCGGGCGCATCGCTATCTTGACCCCGTCATAGACCAGGTCTTCACCAGCTACCCGCATCACCTCAGCTATTCGTTCCAAGGTCAACAGCGAAGCGGGTTCGCCTAGCTCATCGTCCAACGAGAATGCCCCTGGATGGGAGTCTTCCCAGGCCGGGCCATAGCGACCGTCCCGATCAGTGACACCGGAGAACATTAATCCGCGCAGCATCCCGGCTTGCTTGGCCTGCTGAACCTGCTCTACTGCGCCTGCTGTGTGATGAGCGTCGATGACACTTCGTCCCCAATTGATGGTAATGCCGAGCGGTGTGCGAGTGGTGCCGGACAACTCGCCTATCGTCTTGATCTCGTCTTCAAGGGATAGGAACCCTTTCGCCCAGGGCCGCCCATGATGAATAGAGTCACAGTGTTCAACCACTAACTCGGCACCGCACCAGTCCCAGTCGGCGACGGTAGCAAGGGTCTCACGAAAAGCCGATACTTTCGGGGCCGGTTCGACATCGCCGTGCGGAGCGGTCTGAATTTCGATGGCAACCACCCGCCGCCCGGCAGCGCTTGCCCGCGCGACAGTATCACATGCCTGAGCGAGCCACTCCAATGCTTGCTTGCAACCGTCTGGATCGCCACTCGCCAACCCCCATTGCGGATTACCCGACAGATTTTCTAAAGCTGTTGGAATCATAGTGAGCACACTGGAACTCCCTGATGGAAGCGTGTCCCACAGCCAGGATTTATCTTGCTGATACGCATTTGCGCCGAATGGAATTTCCAGACCATCAACGCCGGGAATGGCGAGGACTTTTTCAATATATATCTGCCGCAGGGTCGGGTCAGGTGGCTGACCGGCATAACCACCCACCACTCGGGGTCGGAGCCGGTGCTGATTAGTGTTTGTGCTCAAGGAACTCACGTCACCAATTATTAACCTATCCCCACAGCAGGGCGAGTTTTAGTAGTCAGAGCGCCTCGCACTAGTTGGCTCAGCCTCCGATTCTCTGGCCGGAATGACTCAGAAGAGACATCCACAATAACAGCGGATTAGAGATCACGAGTGGTTCAATCTTGTCCAGTGCCAGGTGTGCTTCTTGACTTGATTGGGGGTGACGTGCAGCCTAAACAAGTGCAGAAAAACTCGAATGGCATGCCGCGCCAAGGCCAGCGGACGCCGACCAGCCACGATGTGGCGCGTCTTGCTGGGGTTTCTCAGCCTACAGTGTCCCGAGCACTCCGTGGTGATCCGCGAATCACTGAGCAGACCAAGCAGAAGGTCATCGAGGCCGCCCTCAAAATCGACTACACCACCGATTTCGCTGCTCGCAGCCTAGTGCGCCGCTCCACCACCATCGTTGGCATCGCA
>JAISCH010000333.1 GCA_031265725.1 Propionibacteriaceae bacterium | reverse complement strand
TCAGCTACGTTGCGATAAGACGTTTGGACGTCTGCTGTCAGGCTCTCTATCAAGATGGCTTGGCTGGACATGTCTAAAGTTAAGGTCAGAGAAGTGTTTTGGTGGGTCCACGCGAACTTGGCACTGCTGTCGGTCAACTTGGTGCAGTGGTAATCGCCGGAGAAGGCCGGATGCTGACGCAATGCGATCAGGCCGAAAATGGCTTGGACGATTGGGGTGGCTAGGGCTTGATCGATCTCCGCCAGGCTGTAGTGGTGGCGGTTGACTTCGCGGCCCTGTCCGGTGGCCTGCCACAATTCCAGATCATTGCCTCCGGCCAGCAGGCCGACGTAATAGACCTGGGGAATACCCGGCAGGAAGAACTGGACTGCCCGGGTCAACAGATAGGCGTCGGCGTCCCGGCCCAGGGCGTCGAAAAAAGTGGTGTTGGCCTGATGCGGCAGCGTGAACCAAGTGGGAACGACGCTGGCTTGCCCGGAAACTCCCGCTGTTGCCTGGTCGATCCAAGCGAAGATAGCTGCCATTTCGTCCTGGGTGAGTAATCCGGCCTTGCCACCTAGTGGCCCGGCGTCGATGATGCCGATGCCGTCATGGGTGTCTAGGACGGTGATGGTGTTGCGTGGGCGGATCGCGTCCCAGGCCAGCAGTCGGTCTACGCTGCCGGTGCGCAGACAGTGGAATAGCAACGCTGGGGTGGCGAAATCGTAGACGTAATCGACCAGCGGTGCGATGGCTAATTGCTGGGTGAAATGGGCGTGGACTTCGACTAGCACTTTCAGCCCCAGGTCATGACAGCGCTGCACCAGTTCGCGGACATATTCCAAGGTCTGCTCGGTCATGAACGAATCGGTGCCTGGCGTTTTGATCGCGTAGCCTACCGCGTCGATGCGCACGGTCGACACCCCAGCAGCCAGCAGCGTCCGCAATATCCGGTCGAGATATGCCTCCCCGGCCGGATGCCGGACGTTGAGGTCGATCTGGCTGGGCATGAACGTCGTCCAAAGCAACAACCGAGAGCCGTCGCCACCCTGATAGTCGGTAAACGGCAGGCCGGGCCGGGGCCGATAAAAGGCCGCGATCTCTGCCTCGCTGCCGCCGTCGGGGAAAACGTCACGGTAGCGCAGAAACATCCCCGCGTACTCCGAAGCCTCCCCTTTCGCCAGCCAATCTTGGAATTCCGCACTCTGCGCGGAGACATGGTTGACGATCAGATCAGCCGTCAATGCCACCTCGCCAGCCAACTCCTGCACGTCCGGCCAACTACCCAGCCGGGGATCGACGCTGCCGTGATCAATCGGATCGAAACCGGCGTCGTCCCCATCAAAAGGAACGAAGAACGGCAGCAGATGCACCCCGGAAAAGCCCTTCAGCCGCTCACTCAGCAACCGACGCAGACCGCTGATGTCGCCGCCCAGCCGGTCGGCGTAACAGAGCAGTTGCACCCCCTCGTTCATCTAAACATCCAGTCGGGACCAACCGGACAGAGCTTGCTCGCAGGCCAACAGCGCCACCCCCAGGCACCAGGAATGGGAGAGGGTCAGGATCATCCCCTTGGGGGCGAAGCACTCGGTGTGGTAGTAACGCTCGGTGACCATCCCCCGATAGGCGTTGAAGTCGCCATCGCGGCGGGCGATGAACTGACGGAAGCAGGCCAACGTCTCCGCAGCCCGTTCCAGCAGCGATGCGTCACCGATCATTTCGCTGAGTTCGGCCAACTCCGCCGAACAGATCAACCCGTAGCTTCCCAAATGCTGGTTGGACACCGACGCCTGATCGCCTCCCCTGGTGGCGAAGCCATAGTCGCCCAGGATCGTCTGGGCGGCGAAGCTGACGTTGTAGCTGTAGCGAAAGGTGAGCATGAAATCAGCCGAACGACGGGCCAGGTCCAGCCAGCGCCGACCGCCGCAATGCCTAGCCAACGCGGTGTACGCCATCACTGCTGCATAGCCGTCCTCCGAAGTCGGAGCCAGGTCGACATCCTCGGGAGCACCGTTGATGTATTCATCCAGCACGAAAGTGGAGTAGTAGTCCCCGGCCGCGACCGCCGCCGCCAGCAGCGACTCCGCACTGAGTGGTAGCGCTGGTAGCTTGTTGGTTGAACGAGGGGCGCAACCTTGCGCCGACTCGGCCAGTCCGAGCAGGTCTCCCAACTCAATCGCCTCGATGAAAGCCGGTATCCAGCTCAGGCCAGCGGCACCGTCCCAGCGCAGCACCTCGCCGGTATTCAGGTCATGGATAGCGCCCAGATTCCCATCCGGACGTTGCCGGGCGACCAACTGGATCAGATTGGAAAGCGCCGCCTTGTTCCAACTGGGATGTTCCCGCCCGAGTGCCGCCTCCTCCCGGATCGCCCGGAGCAGGAAAAGTGTCGCCTCGCCCAAGGTACGGATGTGCAGGCCATTCGGCAGCGGGGTCCAAGAGCCTTTCCAGCCGCCGTCGCGGTACCAGGTGCCCCAGAACGTCCCGGAGGGGGAAAGCTCGGCGCAGCAGAAGTCGATCACTTTGGACGCGGCCCGGGCGTACTCACCATCGGCCACCCGACGGGCGTGGCGCAGCAGGGCATAGGCCCAGGGAATGCCGCTCACCCAGCCAATGTGCATGGCCTGCCGGTCGAGTTCGTCTCCAGCGATCCCCCGGTCGAAGGCCGCCGTCTCAATGAGCACGTCCGGATCGGTGCGGTAATGCCAGCGATGCAACCCGTAAGCGGTCAATTCAGCCGCTTGGGCGATGTCCATCCAACCCCGGACCGGGTTCGCAGCCGCAGCCTCGTCGCGTAATAGCTCCAGCACTTCCGCGTAGCCGTGACGATCCGGGCCGAGGGCGAACACTTGGAAGCTGAAACTGACACTGGCACCTTTCGCCAAGCGCAAGGTCTCTGCCAGCGGTGGACGAGCGGCAGCATCTCCGTAATAGGTCCAGGGCGCTTCCTGGTAAGGGAAGCTGAGTTGGATTTCCGCCGTGCCAGCCAGGTCGGCGAATCCCAGCCCGCTCATCCCGCAGTCGGTCGTCTCATCGGTCGCCAAAGCGGTGGCGGCGGCGTCACCCCAGGCGAAGACGGCGACAGTGGCGGCCCGGTCAGCGCGGAAGGACCAATGCGAACTGGTCAAGGTGGCCTCGTCCTCTACACCGGCCTGGTAACGCGGGAAAATCCGGTCGCAATTCGCCGGTCGGTTCTCCCCGTAGAAAAGTCCTGGGATCAACCACCACGGCTCCCGCGCGGCGATCCGTTCAGTGACGTTGATCCGGCCCGCCCAATCGGCTTCCGCGACAGCGGTGACGCAGACTCGACGGCGGGTAGTGCCCGAACTTCCCAACGCCGCTGGCTCGCCCGGCGTCACTCGGATGGTGATTCCCGCCGCTGGCTCAGCCGTCACCCTCATCTGTCTCCCCAACCTCGTGCCAAGCGCCACGCGCGCGCTCGGCTATCGGCCATTCCACCAGATCAACCTCACTGATCGGCCTGGCCGGATCAGCCGGGACGAGGAAGGTGCGCAATTGCTGCGGGCCGAAGTCGGCTTGCAGACTGCGACCCAGGAACGGGATGGAGATGACGACCTGGCCCGGCTTCCCAGCCACTTCCACAGCCCGCACCACCGCGTCCCCATCGCCGTCCTCGGCCCCTTTGAACGCGGTTACCAGCACTTTCCCGCTGCCACCGGTCTGGCTGACTTCCAAGAAGGAATCCACCGGCGGTAGCGGCCCGTCATGAAAGGACTCCAACTGAGCGCGCGGCGACAGCCCTAATTCCTCCGCCCGGCGAGTCGGCTCGCCATCCCTCCAGTAGTCAGCATGGGGAATGAGCAGGCAGCGGAAATACTGCAACCCCTGGTCTTGGAAGGCATACAGCCCGTCTGGGTCGAGAGTGCGCGGATCGTGCCAGGAATAGACCGGACTGCGCAGCGCGGTTATCCCAATCGAAGGCGACCATCCCGAATCAGGCTGCCCAACTGGAGAGAAGTCATAGCCATGTTTGGCATTGTTAACGACGGTGAGCCCAGCCCGCCGCCCATCGGCCAATTCCCCGGTGAGGTCCACCCAGGATTGTCCAGGCACTTCCGCCGCGTCCACTGGCCGGGAGATGAACCCGTAGGGAATCTGCTGAGTGGCCACCGGATTGTCCAGAGCGAGCGGGAACCGCAGCTTAAGCAGATGCGCCTGCTCGTGCCAATCGATAGTCACCCGCACTTCCAATGCGTCCGAGCCCGAGGAGAGGATGAATTCCTCCACCAGGGTTGAGCGGCCCCACTCGCGTTCCACCCGCAGCCGTCCGCGCACGACTCCGGCCTCGCGCAGCACAATGCGGCTAAGGTGCATCGGCGTGCCCAGCCCGGCATAGGAAACGACCCGATGCCCCCAAGTGTCAGTGGGGTCCTGGGAAATTTGAGTATGTTCCCCGGTCGCGCCAGTCAACGGGTCCAGCCCGGTGCGTTTGTCGAGCAACGAGGTCAGCCAGCCGGTCTGCGGATCGAATTCAACGCGGAGGAATTCATTCTCCAAATGAGTGGACGAAGCGGTCACCGCTCGCGGGGCGCGCTGGCCCGACCAACACAATCCGGCCGGCGCGGCACCGGCCACCAGCCGGTAGAGCCGATAGCCCAATGCGGGCAATTCGGCCCGGAAGACCACCGCTGCCCGACCCTTGTCGTCCGTGGTCGCGGTGGACTGGGTACGCTGAGCGGGTACCTGCCCGCCTACCTCGTCAACGACGTGTACCCCGGATGGTTTAGCCCCGTATTGCAGTTCCACATCGGCTGACAACGGCCAGGGATGCGGATTGAACACCACGACCGGTTGGGAGTCTGCGGTGAAAGGAATCTGGATGCGCTGGGCAAGTTGGTTGTGCGCCCAGTTGGTGATCCGTTTCGCTATC
>JAISCH010000295.1 GCA_031265725.1 Propionibacteriaceae bacterium | reverse complement strand
CAGCTCGCCAATCTTGGCTGACAAGCCATTTCTGCAATGAATCGGCCCCCAAGTTCTTGCTGACCACCAGCCGGGCGATCCCATCCTCAGCCAGCCGTTCCAGCCAAGTGAGCAGCAATTCCCGCAGGGCGGCTTTGCCAATCCGGATCGGCGGATTCGACCAAATCTCGTCGTAGCGGGTAGCCGGATCGGCCTGGTCGGGCAGCAGTGGCCGCACCCGATCGTTGACTTGGTGGCGCGCGGCGTTGGCAGCGCAGAGGGCGAGGGCACGCTCGTTTACATCGACGGCGTCCACCTCGGCATTTGGGACGGCGATGGCCAGCGCGGTGGCGATCACCCCATAGCCGCAGCCCAGATCGAGCAGGCGCGGCGGGCCGGACGGATGACTGCGCGGCGTGCATTCCCTGAGCAGGACAGCGGTTCCCGGATCGAGCCGGTCAGCGGAGAACACGCCAGCGGCGGTCTCGAAGGTCCAATCGGCGTCCCAAAAACGCATGCCGACCAGGCGGCGGTGCTCGGCACCAGTCGGGGTGGTGAAATAGTGACTGGTCAAACCGGCGGCCTGCCCATCGCCGGGGGCTGCCGGATCGGCACTGGATTGCGGAGTCATCTGGTCAGCCATTCGACTCGCCGCCATCTGGCTCAGCGGTACCTGGCTCAGCGGTATCGCTCAGTTCGCGCAGGTTGCGTGCCTGCGCGGCGCGGACGGCCAACTCAGCGTCGGGCGGATAGCCGACTTCCTCCAGGGTGAGACCCTTGGCCGGCATCACCGTGATCTCCCCGCAGCGTTCGTCACGGTCAAGCATTCCGGCCAGCCAGTTGGCGTCGCGCCGCCCACTGCCGACCTCCACCAGGGCACCGACGAGGGAGCGCACCATCGAATGCGCGAAAGCGTCGGCCCGCACATCCACTTCGACCAATCCGCCCACCTGGTTCAATTTCAGCAAGCGTAGCTCGCGGATGGTGGTCGCCCCAGCACGCGGTTTGCAGAAGGCGGCGAAATCATGCAACCCGAGTAGCCCCTGGGCCGCGCTGTTGGCCGCTGCCAGGTCAAGCGGATATTTCACCTTGACAGCATAGTTTCTGGCCAGCGGCTCCAGCAGGCCGTCACACAGCCGATAGCAATAGCGCCGCCAAATCGCTGAGAAACGGGCGTCGAAGCCAGCCGGGGCCACGCTGACCCGGCGCACGATCACATCTTCGGGCAGCACTCTGCCCAAGCGGTGCGCCAACGCGGGCGCGAAGTCGGCTTTTCCATAGCTCGAACAGTCCGCCTTTGCTGCCGACGCCAACGCGAGCGCCGGGTTGGCTGGTTGGCTCCTGGTGGCGCTGGTCGCGCTGCCGAGAAGGGATTCGTTGCGGGGAAACAACTCGGACAACGGCACCGCCGTGTCGAAATGGGCCACCTGTCCGCGCGCGTGTACCCCGGCGTCGGTGCGTCCGGCCACCGTCAAAGTGATCGGCTCGCCCAGCAACCGACCCAGCCAAAGCTCCAACTCCCCCTGCACAGTGCGCAACCCAGCCTGGACTGCCCAGCCATGGAAATCCGTGCCGTCGTAAGCGATATCCAGCCGAATCCGCATCATCCCACCGCACTTATCCGCTCAGCCAAAGCTGGACCAGGCCCGCCGCAGCCAACCGGGCGAATCCGCATCATCATCTGCATCAGCCCACCGCCAGATAGCTCAGGTCGTAGCAGCGCCGTCCGGCGGCGATGCCGCGCCGCTCGAATTTGGTCAACGGGCGGTCCTCCCAACGCGGTGCCCAACCGTCGTGCTCGTTGCCCTCATATTCGTTCGCCAATCCGGGCTGAGCGTCCAAAATATCGCGCATCCCCAAAGCGTAATCCTCCCAGTCGGTCGCCAGCCGCCATCGTCCACCCGGCAGCAACTTGGCCGCGACCAACCGGGCGAAATCGACGTTCACCAGGCGGCGCTTGGAATGCCGCTTCTTCTGCCAGGGGTCCGGGAAGAGGGTCCACAATTCGGTGATGCCGCTCAGCACTGTCTCCAACCCCTGCCTGCCATCAGCGACCACCAGCCGCACGTTCTCCACCGCTTTGCGCTCCAGCCGGGAGAGACAGCTCGCCACCCCAGGCAGGTACACCTCGAAGCCGACCACATTCGCCTGCGGGAATTTTGCCGCCAACGCGCAGATCGCCTCCCCATCGCCAATCCCGATCTCCACAAAGAGCGGGGCTTCCCGGCCGAACTCCCCCGCCCAATCCACTTGGGCGTCCTCGGCAATCGACGTCCGGCGCTGACCAGTGGGAAGATCGACGACATAAACCGAGCGCAAGCTGTCCCAAGCTGTCCGCTGCGACTCGTTCATCCGGTCGCTCCGTCGCACATAGGAGACAACATCCCGCCGAATGTGCTCTTCAGCCATCTCCGCTACCAAACCGGCCATCCCATCCTTCCCCACCATGCCCGGCCTGCGATCTAAAAGCCTGAACGAACCGACTGCCGACTCAGTTCTTGGTGAGGAATTTGTCCATCAGGTGAGCTGGAAGCAATTCGTAGCCGTGGAATTCGCGGGTGAAAGTGCCTGATCCGTGGGCGATTCCGCGCAGGTCGATGGCATAGCGGGACAATTCCAACTGCGGGACGAGCGCCCGGATCACTGCCTTGCGATTCACCGAGTCCGAGCCGAGCAATTGCCCGCGCCGTCCGGAGAGGTCGGTCATCACTGGCCCGAGATATTCCTCGCCGACTGTCACGGTGACCAGATCGACCGGCTCCAGCAAGGCGGTGACCGTGGGCTTGGCAGCCTCCTTGATCGCCAACTGACCGGCCAACTGGAAAGCCATGTCGGAGGAGTCCACCGAGTGCGCTTTGCCGTCGTACAGGGTCACCCGGACATCGACCATCGGATAACCGGCGATGACGCCCTTCTCAAGCTGGGCACGGACGCCCTTCTCCACGCTGGGAATGAACTGGCGCGGCACCGACCCGCCAACCACCTTGTCAACGAATTCAAAGCCCTCGCCGCGAGGCATCGGCTCAACCTCGATATTGCACTTGGCGTACTGGCCGTGCCCACCGGACTGCTTGACGTGGCGGCCCTCAGCGACGGCCTTGCCGATGAACGTCTCCCGCAGCGGGATTCTAATTTCCTCCTGCTCGACCTTGACGCCATAGCGATCAGTGAGCCGGTTGAGCAGTAGATCGGCATGGGCCTGGCCCGTCGTCCAGATCACCAATTGGTCCCCACCGCCGCGATCCACCCGCACCGTCGAGTCCTCGACGGCGAGACGCTGCAGAGCGCCGGAGAATTTGTCCTCGTCATTACGGGTGGCGGCTCGCACCGCCAACGGCAGCAGCGGATCGGGCAACGACCATCTGCTGACCACCGACGGACGCTCTTTCGCCGAGAGGGTGTCGCCGGTCTCAGCGGAATTCAGCTTGGGAATTAGCACGATCTCACCAGCGATGGCCGACGGCCGGGGCTTCAACTCCGCGCCCACCGCTCCCTGGAGACCACCGATCCGCTCATCGGAATCATGGTCGGCATGGGCGGCGTCGTCCTTGCCCGCAGACTCCGGATGACGTCCGGAGACATGCACCACGTCGTCCACCTTGAGCGTGCCAGAGAAGATGCGCACCATCGACAACCTCCCAGCGAATGGGTCAGTCGTGGTGCGGATGACCTGGGCGACCAGCGGGCCAGCCGGATCAGTCTCCGGTAGTTGCAGCGGATCGCCACTGAGCGTGTCCGCCTCGGGATTCGGATGGGAACTCGGTGTCGGGAAGCCGTGCTCGATCAGCGCGAGCAATTCCTCCACCCCCACTCCGGTGGCCGAGGAGACCGGAAGCAGCGGATACAGATTGGCGGTGGCCACTGCCTTCATCAAGTCGTCAAGGAGATAATTGGCGTCAAGCTCCTCGCCCTCAAGGTAGCGATCCATCAGGGAGTCGTCCTCGGCCTCTTGGATCAATCCCTCGATCAGCGGGCCGCGATACATCTCCACCTGGGAGTCCTCGGCGGTCACCGGCATCGTCTGCATCGAGCCAGCGGAGTAGTCGTGCTCCTCCAACGAGATCAAGCCGATATTCCCGGCGATCTCACCGCTGGCGGCCAAAGTCGGCACATGGGTGGGCAACACCATCGATCCGAACGCCTCTTGGGCCGCCGAGACCGAACTGTCAAAATCAGCGTGCCCGGCATCGAGCTTGGTCAACGCGATAATGCGCGGCAGTCTGGCATTCTCACACTCATCCCAGAGCGCCTGGGCCATTCCGTCGATGCCGTCAGCGGCTGACACCACAAAAATCGCCGCGTCGGCAGCCCGGATACCGGCCCGCAATTCTCCGACGAAATCGGGATGGCCGGGGGCGTCCAACAAGTTGACCACGACCGACTCATTGATGAACGAGGCCAGATACAACTGAGCGGCGCGCTCAGGATCGTCTTTCTCGCCGCGATAGCCGGTAACCCTGGCTTTCAGCAATTGCTCGAACAGGGAAGTCTTGCCACTCCCAGCGTTTCCGATCAGCACGACATTTCGCACTTCGTCGGGACTGGAAACCTGGGTACTGCTCAGCTTTGAACTCATGAAGACAACCTTGTCATCTCGCCCGCGAACCACGCAACTAGACACCGCGAATGAGATACCCTCTTGCGCTGGCAGCGGTTTTATTTTATTTGGGTGTTGCAGGGCGGCAACTCATCGGGTCCACCCCTCTGTTCAGCGTTGATCGATGGGGAGGTAGTGACGCTGCTCGGAGCCGGTGTAGATCTGCTTCGGACGGGCGATCTTCAGCTCTGGGTCGGTGACGCACTCCTGGTATTGGGCTAGCCAGCCGGCGGTGCGCGGGATGGCGAAGAGCACGGTGAACATCTCCGGTGGGAAACCGAGGGCTTCGTAGATCAATCCTGAATAGAAGTCCACATTGGGATAGAGCCGACGAGAGGCGAAATATTCGTCGTTGAGCGCGATCTTCTCCAATTCTTGCGCCACCCGCAGCAATGGGTTGATCCCGGTTATGTCGAAGACATCCTCAACGGCCTGGCGAATGATCTTGGCGCGCGGATCGTAATTCTTGTAGACGCGGTGGCC
>JAISCH010000267.1 GCA_031265725.1 Propionibacteriaceae bacterium | reverse complement strand
GAACAAGCCCATTCGCCCCTCACCTCAATCGGGTCTATTCCACGCCTACCGGCTCACCACTACCCTCAATCAGTCCGGACGAGCGAGCAGACTCGTTCACTCATGCGCTGCTGGAGGCGTTCATCGCCGGGTTGGACGACGCCGGGCACTCCCACACCATCTCCGACCTGTACGAAAAGGGCTTCAACCCAGTCATGTCACTACCGGAGTACCAGCGTGAGTCCAGTTGTGACGCCACCCTGCCCATCCCAGCGGATGTGGCCGCCGAGCAAGCCAAGCTGGATGCCGCTGATGTGTGGGCGTTCGTCTACCCGGTGTGGTGGACCGACTGCCCGGCCATCCTGAAAGGTTGGTTCGACCGGGTGTGGACCGTTGGCTGGGCCTACCATCCGCAGACATTGAAGCGAGCCAAAAAGGCGTTGGTGCTCTGTGCGGCAGGCCACACCGCCGCTCACTTGCGCGAGCTTGGCGAATATCAGGCCATGAAAACAGTCATGCTGACCGACCGCATCTATGACCGGGCCGAAACCAAGGAATTCCAGCTATTCGACGGGTCCGCCGCGCTACCCGAGGACGAGTGGGAGCAGACCCGACAACACCACCTTGAGCATGCTCGCCGGCTTGGACGAGAGCTCGGAGCGGAATGATGCCGGAAGTACAATCGTCACTACCCCGCGACGCCATCCCGGTTGGAGTTCCAGCCTTCAACGTCGGACCGTCACGATTGAGGCGAAACTGGCAAGCGCTCGTGTTTGTGAGTGAGCCGATTGAGTGAATGAAACTCGTAAGAGTGGATAGTCACGATTGAGGCGAACGCCAAACATTTATGCTTGTGAATGAGCCGATTGAGTGAATGAGGCTCCGTAGGAGCCGATAGGCTCGGGTGAGAGGAATTCCGTGTCCTCCGTAGTGTGTCCGGCGCTGGAAATGGCCGGCAAGGCCTGTAGTCAAGCGGACGGAGTGAGTGCAGTGGACGAGAAGAATCTGGCTTTGAACCGGGCGTATTGGGACGAGGTTGCCGAACTGCACCGGGAGTCATACGACACCGCCGCGTTCGTCGCTGATCCGGAATGCCTGGGGAAACAGGTGGCTGACGATTTCGAGCTGTTGAAACCTTGGCTGCCGGGAGGTTCCGTGGCGGGTCTGGGGCTGATGCATTTGCAGTGCCACATCGGTGACGACACCCTGGGTTGGGCCAAACTCGGCGCGCGGGTGACCGGCTTGGACATGTCGCCGGAATCGTTGCGGATCGCCCGCGAGTTGGCCGCTGAGACGGGTCTCGCGGCGGAGTTCATCCAGTCGAGTATCGCTGAGGCCGCTGGCGCGCTGGCCGGGCGGTCCTTCGACGTGGTGTACACCTCGGTTGGAGTGCTTAACTGGCTGGACGACTTGAACGTTTGGGCCAAGCTGATCGCCCAGATTCTCAAACCGGGTGGCGTGTTCTTCATCCGGGAAGGACATCCGATGGCCATGTCGCTGGATCAGGACGCCCCGGTCGGAGAGCTTCGGCTCGGCTGGCCCTACTTCAACGTCGGCCCGCTCCTGGACGAGTCCGAGACCGACTACTCATCTCCGACCCCGGTCACCAACGGCAAAACTTGGGCGTGGGCGCACAGCCTGGGTGAGATCATCGGCTCGCTACTCAAAGCGGGCCTGCCCATCCTCGACTATCAAGAACACAAAACCCTGCCCTGGAAGATGCTGCCCTGGATGGAGCAGGAGGACGACGACCGCTGGGCCCGCTACGTCCTGCCAGAGCCGCTGCGGAACCTCTGCCCGCTGGAGTTCTCCCTGGTCGCCCGGAAGCCGTGAGATGGGCAGCCTTCACGAACGGCAAAACCTCGCCGCGCGCGCTCCACTACATAGCGTATTTATTGGAAACTCAGCTATCTGTCGTACGTCATACCTAGTCAGCGCCATGTTCAGCTATCGCCTTGGCCGCGCTCGTTGACGATGGCGTCCAACAGCCCGGTCCAGGAGCCTCCGGGTTGGGAGACCAGGCAGAACTCGTTGGCTTCCGGGTCCTGCATGACGACGTAACCGCCTCCGGATGGGTCCTGGTGGAACTCCCCGATCCGCGTCGCGCCCAGCGTCTCAGCACGGGCTAGCCCTTCGTGGATATCGTCCACCTCAATGTCTAAATGGAGCCGGTTCTTCGGCGAACTCTTCGGCTCGGGCACCACTTGGAAGAGCAAGTGCAGGCCATCGGCATCCACCACACCACCGGGAGCAAACCGGTAACCCCACGGTCGTCCGAGCAGCTTCCCATAGAACTCGGCCAGTCGCTCAGCGTCGGCGCAGTCGAAGGTGACCTCTTGAATCTTGGCTTTCGCAGACATGACCAAAACCTAACTTTGCCGGGACGGCTGAGCCGATTGAGCTTCGGGAGGCGAAGCCGACAGGGCTGTTGCCTCCCGGATGGGGTGCCGTATCACCGTGCGTAACTTCTCCGGCGCAACCTTGCGCGGATCGGAGAGGTAGATCTCGTGGTGCCGCCGCTGATCGTCAATGTCCACGACGTAGCCATTAGCCGAGGCGTATTGGTCCAGCATGGCGATGGTCGCGGGCTCGTCGTCGTACGGGCCGATATGCATCGCTTGGACGCACAGCCCTTCGGTGAACGATTCGAGCTTGGCCCCGGACGTGTCGAGGCCGGGCTTCTTCTTGGCCAGCCCGGCTTTGGCTGCCGCGAAGACCTCGGCGGTCACGAAGTCCGGTTGCCGGATGAACGCCGTCCAGACGAACTTGCGCTTGTCGGTTATCGGCGCGCCTGTGCCGGTGAAGTCGTCGGTGAGGCACCAGAACCCCTCCAATGGGGCGACGACATACTCAAGCGTGGCCTTGTTGCCCATCTTGATCGCGTAAGACAACCCGTACAGCACTTCGATTGCCTGTTGGTACGACTCGCTCGTGTTCGGATCGCCCACTCCGTCAATGGCAATGGCGACGATTCCCGGCACATCGACGACAACCGGCGTTGTCTTGGGTTGGTACAGGTCTTTGAATTCCTTCTTGAAGTCAAACATCTGGCGTATTCCTTCGTTATCGGTTCCCGAGCAGGCCGGGCAGGTCCTGGCGCAGCAGATAGGAGAGGCACATCCACTCGGGGCCGGTGCGGTCGATGAGGAAGTCCTCCATCAGGGTGAGAGTGTCGCCGTCCGGACCGGGCATCGTCCAGGTGGCGGTCACGATCAGGTAGCCACTGCCCAACTCGGCATGGCTCGTCTCGCCGAGAGTCGGGGCGGGCAGGCCCATGCCGTTGACCAGCGCAGCCCGTTGCTTGGCGGCTTCGATGAAGCCGTCCCGGTCGATGACGGTCGAGCCGGATGGCATCCCAACAACGAATTGCGCGGGCAGATGCTCAGCCAACCAGGCCGGACCCCCATCCACGAGCTGTCGCACGAACCAACGGGCCTTGCTGCCCGTCACAGCAGTCTGCTCATTCACCCGTCCCACATTATCCAAGGACGACAGCGAACCACAGGAAGCAAAGACGACAGTTCTCACGAAGATCACGCCACGTCCCTAAGCTTTCGCCATCCGCAGAATCCGGCCCGATAGGATAAGGATTTGTGAATGCCCTCGGCCCAGACAACGGTCCTTTCTATCACGGGACGAAGGCCGTCTTGAAAGCCGGTGACCTGCTGGAGCCGGGACGTACCTCCAACTTCGGACAGGGAAACAAGGCCAACTTCGTCTATCTGACTGCCACCCTGGACGCGGCCACCTGGGGAGCCGAACTCGCACAGGGTGACGGTCCGGGCAGGATTTACGAAGTCGAGCCGACTGGCCCCTTCGAGGACGACCCCAACCTGACCGATCAGCGGTTCCCTGGCAATCCCACCCGTTCTTACCGCACCAGTGATCCGCTGCGCGTCATAGGAGAAGTCCTCGATTGGCAGCCCCATCCCCCAGAAGTCCTCCAAGCCATGCTAGACAACCTGGCCGAACTCAAACGCCAAGGCGTTGAAGCGATCAACTGACCCAGCCGAGGAATGGCCCGGCACTGGGCTGGAGTCCGTGAACGGTCTCGGTTAGGCCTTGGAGGATCGCGGCAGCTTGACCGGCGACTTCCTTCGTAAGGCCTCTGGCCATCTGATTGTTTTCGATGAACTGATTGACGGTCGCGGGAGACGCCAAGCTGAGGTAGAACAACGTCTGCCGCCATGCAAAAGCCGCATTCTTGCGATGCCGCAGCGGATGGCCGTTCGCGGCCTTGGCCAAGTGGGCTTTGCTGGTGTCCCACGCTGCCTGAGCCTGCGTAAGTGGGTCAATGGCGACACCTCGTTTGATGAGAGCGGCCAGATTGTGAGTGGTAACGATCTGGGCCTGCTCATCCACCTTGCCGTTTATCGCCAGTTTCCTTTCCCATCCGGTCGCGGTCACCCCAGCGCGGGCATGGACGAGTGCGTCGAAATCCGGGACGGTCGTCCGTAATTGGCCTGACCCGTTGTCTTCCTCCCGAGTGCGCAACTGGGAAATTAGCGAGTAGTCGATGTCGTAGTAACGCGCGTAAAGAGTCCCGCCGACAACTATTGCTGCTTCCTGAGCGGCCCGCTGGAAAACCGGACTGAATGACCCCCTGAAATAGTCCACGGCCAGCTCGTAAGTGAGCGGCACATCCTCACCCACAAATTTGTAAAACTCCGCTAATTCACTGTAGGGCAGCGCGGTCCCGGCGAAATGCCGAAGAGCGAGTGTCGCCAAATCGGCTGCCTGGGCATCCGCCAGATTTTGCCCGGTGTCGGTGGCGGCGGTCCATTCAAGAAGGTTGAACCAAGGGATAAAGTCGAGGGTGATCTGCGACTGACGGTGCAATAACACTCTCCGAAGTTTTACGAACGAGCGATA
>JAISCH010000251.1 GCA_031265725.1 Propionibacteriaceae bacterium | reverse complement strand
GTCGGTGATCGCGGTGACCCGTAAAGTGAAGCCGAGTTCTGCGGCGAGCCCGGCCCCGTCATGATGAATTATTTCAGCCAGGGCGCGGTTGACACCCCCAAATCCGATCAGGGCGACATCGTAGTTCCTCATGCGTCAATCGTTCCAGAAAGGATGTCCAACCCAAGGTTGGATAACGGCTGTTCCGCTGGACGTTTCGGCCATGTCATGGCCATTTTGCCCGCCAAAGTGATTCTCCAATTGGGTCAAAAACCAGGTTGCGGCCAATAGGTCGGCGCTGGCTCCGGGACTCCAACGCGACGGGCTGAACTCGCTGTCCGCGCGGCTCAATTCCTGTCGCAACACTGCTGGGTCGCTCAACGGACAGTCGACGGCCCAGCGCTGTACTGCTTGGAGGGCGGTACTGCCGCCACGGGCGATCAGCGTGGTGTCCGCACAGCCGCGCATCAACGCGACTAGTGCCGCCAGGCCCGCGTCGTCTTCGGCCCAGCCGAGCTCTGCCGCCTGTCTCCAGGCTGGCAGCGCGAACTGACGCACCGTTGCCAAACCACTGGCCGCCTCTCCGCGCACTCCGGTCATCCCGAGGCTCCGGTAAGCCCGCTCCCCATTGGTGCTCGCTGCGACAGCGCCAAGTTCGGCAACCCACGCGGTCAGCAGCGGCGAGGTCAGTCCGGCAAGCTGGTCCAGCACGTCCGCCAGCGTCCCCCCACCGGTTGTCAACACTTGGGCAGCCGCCACGCACAACCAGCCCAACACATAGATGGCGCCCTTGTGGGTGTTGACGCCACCGGTCGCGGCGAACATGGACGCCTCCGCGCCCCGGCCCAATTCCTGGGCGACGGCTGGAGTCCAGTCAGCCGAAGTGGCGGTCCGGGCGAGTTCGCAAAACCAGGGCTGCAAAGCATCCGCGCTGGCCAGGAACGTGCGCAGCTCGCAATCACTGTGCGCGCCGCTATTCCACACATCCACCAATCCGGGCTTGGGGGCCAGCCGGACTTCGAAACGCAACGCTTCTGCGGCCAAAGCCCCCAACGACTCCACAGTGAGTCCGGCACACTTCCGGCGCACAGCAGCGGTGCGTCCCATGATCGCGGCAATGGCCGAATCCAACTCCCCCGCGCTATGCGCTTGGCCACGGGCACAGGCTGCGGCGGGTTGAGCGCACACCAAGCAACTCCGGACCGACGAGCCGACTTCTGCCCTGGAAAGTGGACCGGAGGCGGTCACCACGTCCAGATCGAACAGCCGACCCCACGGGTGGGAATCCTCCAAGGTGACCAATGCCGCCTTCAGTTCAAGCGGCGGCGCGTCCACGGCCATCAGCAATTCAGGACCGGTTCGCGCATGCGTCTCACTGCGGGCTCGCACTGCCCAGTTCGCTCCGGCCGCGATCAAGCTGGCCTGGCTGGCGGCTGCCGCGAAGACCCGTTCGACTCTCTCCGAACGTTTCACCGGCACTGGGCTGACCACGGTGAGGGACAGCAGCGGCAATCGATAACGTTCCAGAAAATCCAATTGACGACTGCGGCGCAGGTCACGGGCGGCCAGCAGCTCAGCCAGTTGGACGCCAACCCCGCTCACACCGTCGCCAGTCAAGCTCAGCCCCTCGGCAACTGCCGCACAACGTCAAGGACCGAGCCGTCCCGGTAACGGACCACGCCGACTACCTTGTCCTCGAATTCCAACTCCTGCGGCACCCCGGCGATACTGTTCGAGCGTTGCCACAATTCTTCGATCCCGGCCAGCGGCAGCCCGGCGTCAGCCAGACGTTCCCGCAACTCGGGCCGGTTCGGATTGACCGCCACCCCCCAGTCGGTGATCAGCGCGGCGATGGTCTCACCCGGCGTGACCTTGGTGGTCAGCGTCTCGACCACAGTGGGGATGCGCCCACGCAGCAATGGGGCGACAATGATCGGCAGTTGCGCGCCGGACGCGGTGTCCGGATGCCCGCCCAATGCGCCCAGCATGATGCCATCGGAGCCGGTCAACACGTTCACATTGAAGTTCAGGTCGATCTCCAGCGCGGACAGGATGACCACATCCAACTGGTCGACCGCAGCGCCCTTGCCGATGGTGTTATTGGCGTACTGGGCAGCGCTGATCTCGTGATGATTCGGATTGTGGGCCAGATCATCGGCGGCCCGGACGTCGAAACTCTGCGTGTCCAGGATGGAACCGCAATAGCCAGCCTCGTGCAGGTCCACTATGTCGCCAGTGATTCCGCCCAACGCCCAACGCGCCCGCACATTCTTGGCCACCATCTCATCGCTGAGATACTTCGTCGTGGCGATGGCGGCGGCACCGGAGCCGGTCTGCATGGAGAATCCGTCCCGGAACAGCCCGGAGCCGATGATGGTCTGCGCGGCATAGCGGGCGATCAGCAATTCCCGGGGATTGGTGGTCAACCGGACCGCACCAGTGGCTATTTTGCCTGGGTCGCCGATCTCGGCCACTTGGACGACCAGATCGACTTGGTCTTGCTGGATGGAGTGGGTCACGAGTGGGTACGGAACGATCTCCTCAGCCACCAAGACGACGCAATCGGCATGCTCGGCGTCTACTTTGGCATAGCCGAGCGACCCGCAACGGGAACGGCCCGAGGTGCCGGTGGCGTTTCCGAATGGATCGCTGCTGGGCACGCCAAGGAAGGCTACATCGATCTGCAACTCGCCGCTTTGGATCATCGCGGCGCGGTAGCCGTGGGAATGGGCG
>JAISCH010000227.1 GCA_031265725.1 Propionibacteriaceae bacterium | reverse complement strand
CGAGCCAGACTGGACGAGTCTTGATCACGGCAGATGCCCGGTTGGCGAAGGCAGTTGGGCGAGAGGTCCAGATAGAACTGATTGAAGGGCACTTATGATTACCGCGCAGAATTCTCGGCGTTCGCGCCAAGAGGCTCGCCGTCAGGAGATTGCCGAAGCGGTAATGCAGGAGGGCGCGCTCCGGCTTGAGGATTTGGCCACTCGTTTCAACGTGTCATTGATGACGGTTCACCGCGATGTGGACGATCTGCAGGCGCGGGATATTCTGCGCAAGTATCGCGGTCTGGTCACCGCGTTGGCCACCAGCGTCGTGGAGTCGTCGGTCACCTACCGGGTGGGGCGGCAGGCGTATGAGAAAGCCACTCTCGCCCAGGCGGTGATGAAGCATATCGAGCCGGGGGAGGCGGTCTTCCTCGACGACTCAACCACCGTCCGGCGGGTCGCTCCGCTGCTCTCCCAGAACACCCCGCTCACCGTCATCACCTATTCATTGCCGTTGCTGACCGAATTGCGCAATGTCAGCGGGCTGTCCCTGGTAGCGCTCGGCGGCACTTATTACAGTTGGTGCGATGCCTTCATGGGACCGATGACGGCTTCCCAGATCAGGCGGGTCCGGGCTGATCTGTTCATCATGTCGAGTTCCGGCATCGTGGACGATACCTGCTTCCATCAGCATCAGGAGATGATTGAAGTGAAGCGGGCCATGTTCGAGTGCGCGGCACGGCGAATCCTGCTCGTGGACCATACCAAGTTCGAGAAACGCGCCCTTTATGAATTAGTGCATGTCCAGGAATTCGATCTGGTCATCGTGGATGCGGAGACCTCCGCAGAGCATGTCTCCCGGCTGCGCAGCTACGGCACAAATGTCATAGTCGCAGACGATAAAAGTACCGAATAGTCTTTCCCTTTCCTGGCTTGGTCAGGGACGCTCATATCCAGCATTCAGACCGGAGGCCAATTCCTTGACAGTGTTTCTCGGGAGTGGAAGCATAGTCTGCGTAAAACGTACGTGTGTACGCATAGAGAACTTTAAGGAATGACGTTGTTCCTTGGGATTGGAACGAAGGCAAGCATCGCGGCATTGCCGACGAATTGTGTCCCAGGTTTCGGTTCAGGTTCGGATCAGGAAGGTCTTGACTGATGGCGTTGTTGGAGAACGATCCGGCGGCTTTTGCTGCGGATGCATTGCGTGGTTATGTGGCAGCGAATGCCAACAGAGCAGCGGCGGTGCCGGGTGGTGCCGTACGGGCGACGGCCTGCCCCGAAGGCCAAGTCGCGGTTGTGATGGGTGGGGGTTCGGGCCATTTCCCGGCGTTTGCCGGATGGCTGGGACCAGGCTTGGTGCATGGAGCGGTGTGCGGGAATATTTTCGCCTCCCCGAGTGCGGCACAGGTGGCGTCGGTGGTGCGGGCGGCGGACAATGGCGGCGGGGTGCTGTTGTTGCCGATCAACTATGCCGGTGACATTCTGAATTTCGGTGAGGCGGCGGATACGTTGCGTGCCGAGGGCATGGACATCCGAATGGTCGCGGTGACTGACGATATCGCGTCCGGTTCCAGCGAAGAGCATTTGAAGCGGCGCGGCATCGCGGGCAGCTTCTTGGTGGCGAAGGTGGTCTGTGCCGCTGCTGCGGAAGGGCAATCACTGGCGGACATTGAACAGCTCGCCTTGGCGGCCAATCTGGCGACCCGTAGTTTCGGGGTGGCTTTGACGGGTTGCACTCTGCCGGGCGCTGACGCGCCGTTGTTCACTGTGCCGGCGGGCAAGATGGCCGTGGGTTTGGGCATTCATGGCGAGCCTGGGATAGACGAGGCCCCGTTGGGCACTGCCGAGGGGGCAGCCGACTTGCTGGTCGACGGCCTGTTCGGCGAACGGCTACCAGTGGACGGTCAGCAGGTGGCCGTGCTGGTCAACGGGTTGGGGAACACTTCCCCGGACGAGTTGCACTTGGTGTTCACCAGGGTGAAAGAGCGCCTGGAGGCGGCCGGGATGGTCTTGGTCGCTCCGTTGGTCGCTGACTTGGTCACCAGCTTGGACATGGCGGGGCTGTCGCTTTCGATCATGTACCTGACAGACGAGTTTGAGCGGTTGTGGCTGGCACCGGCCGAATGCGCCTACTTCTCCCGTGGTTCGGTGGGCGAGCAGGCGTTGCGGAAGGTCTCAGTTGCCGCAGTCGCCGGGGACGAGGAAGCGGCACCGGAGGCGTCAGCGGACTCGCAGGCTCTGGCTGCCAGACTGGCGGACCACCTCGTGGCTGTCGCGGAATTGCTTGCTGTCCAAGAGGCGGCGTTGGGGGCCATCGACTCGGTGGCTGGCGATGGGGACCACGGGGCTGGCATGCGGCGGGGTTCGGCCGGGGCTGCTGCGGCTGCCCAGGCTGCTGCGGCTGCTGGTGCTGGTGCCGGGACGCTCTTGAAGCGCGCTGGTGAGGCTTGGGCCAATGATGCCGGGGGTGCCTCGGGCGCGCTGTGGGGCGGCGGGATGGCTGCCGCTGGCGGGGTGCTGGGCGACGAGGACGCGTTGGATATTGCGGTTGTCGTGTCCGCCGTGCAGGCCTACCGGGACGCGATCACGTCTCGGGGCGGTGCCCAAGTGGGCGACAAGACGATGGTGGACGCGATCATTCCGTTCGTGGCGGCTTTGGAGCGGGAAGTCGCGGTCGGCGTTGAACTGGCCTCGGCTTGGCAAGCCGCAGCACAGGAGTCCAGCACAGCCGCCGCCGCTACCGCTGATATCGTCGCGCGCTTGGGACGGGCACGCACCCACGGTGAGCACTCGTTGGGCACTCCTGATGCCGGTGCCACCTCCTTTGCGATGATCATGTCGCTGCTGGGCGAGCGCGTCTAGCCCAGCCTGATTCTGCTATCACTAACCATTCGTCAGAAAGGACAAGTTATGAGTGAATTGACCAGTGCCGATCTCCAGCGCGCTATTGAGGCGTCGAACGGGGTTTTGCGTCCGGACGTGTTCTGGAATTCCAATTTCTGGACTCCGTCTGGTCGGCGGATGAACC
>JAISCH010000198.1 GCA_031265725.1 Propionibacteriaceae bacterium | reverse complement strand
CCAGTCGTCCTCATTGGCAGCGGTGCCCGAAGTGGATAGCTCGTTGATATAGACATCGGATAGCAGCGCCGGATCGGTGACGACATTTTCCCAGGCGCCCTTACCATCGAAGCGGTATTCGAGATACAGCAGAGGCGCGGTCGATACCGTACCGGAATCCACCGACCCGATATAGCCGTCGCCGTCAAATTTGAACGCCAGCGCGGAGCCGTCCTTCCAACCTCCCAGCCGGATTTCATCAATCAAATCCCGCAGATTCGGAGTCCGTACCTTGGCGTCGGTCTGGTTGAGGGCCGCCGCCTGCCAAGACAGCTTCCCGATGGAATAGCTGCGGCCGGTGATGTTATTGGCGACCGTACGGTAAACCCCAGCGTCGCCCGACTCAGCTTTGATGCTCAGCGCCGAGACCTGCCCAGACGGCCCTTTGGCCGCAGTGGTGAACTCGACATAGGCGTCAACCAAGGTCGCTTTTTCTGGGATTTTGACCGAAGCGAAACGCACGCCAGTGATGGCCCGGTTGGCGGCAGTAGCCTGCGCTCTGGAATAGCCGCCCAAGCTGAGCGAGCCAGTGAGGCTGACTTTCCCAGCGGTGCCGGTTTCCTCGGCGTCGTCACTGCTGCTGGCGACCGCCGTAACACTGTGCGCGTAATTTGAATAGTAGGAAATCTCAAGCTTTGGAGCCGCTTTGGCCGAATAGTTGAAGCTGCGGACATTTAGCGCCTTTTCCGGAGTCAGCCCCCGGATTTTGAATACATAATCCTCCCGCTCCGCATTGGCGGACAACTGCTCGGTGACCACAGCGGACAGATCACCAGTAGTGTAGGTCTGCCCGGATGAGAGTTTGGGCGTGCTCAAGGTGACCGGTTGCGTCCATTCTCTGCCGACGAACCTGCCGGGAGCACTGGCAAAGCCTCCTCGGGCGGATGTCTCGCCAGCCACTTCAATCCGCCCGCCTTCCGGAACGGCCGCCGAAGTGGTGAAGCTGAGTTTGGCGGATTCGACCACCGCATCGACGGGAAGGTCCACATCAGTGAACCTGAGATAAGACTGGTAGCCGCTCGTCGAGAGATATTTCGAATGCAGCGGCAACTGCAAGGTTGACAACTCGACGTTCTCCAAAGTGGCGAACGCATCGTCAGCGCCAGTCTGGATAGCCGACGAAACAGTGATCAAGCCGCCCTTCGACTCGGCTCCGACTATGTAGTTATAACGCAGAACCCCGGAGTCCCGAATGCCTCCGGCAATATAAACCTTGAGTTGGGTGCGACCCGGACCGATGGTTATCGGAGCCGTGTAGACAGTTCCCACGCCTGGGGCCGGATCGGAGCCATCCAGCGTATAGGTGATCTGGCCCGGAGCATCACAGTTGATGACAACATTCTGGGCGGTGTCATAAGCGCCAGCGGAAGGAGTGACACTGTAACGGACGAGGTTGGTCACCCCGTCAAGATTCGCCCCAGCGCCGTCATGGTAATTGATCACCAGGCTGGCATGTCGCGCGTTTCCACCCGGATATACCGCGCCGATATTGTCGGTGCCACTGATGGCGAAGGCGAGTGCTTGGCCGGATTCCCAGCCCAAAATGCGGTTTTCATCTATCAGCCGGGAAAGGTTCGGGGTGCGCGCCTTGTCCCCCGCCTTGGTGAAGCTGTAAAGCCGGGCGCTGGCTCTTTCCTGCCCGTAGGGGCGAGCGCTGATCGCGCCGGCCGCCGATGTGTACGGCGCCGCGTTGCCAAGTTCGCCACTGAAGGAAATGTCGCTGAAATGCCCGGCTCTTCCGGTGGATTGGACGGTGAATTCGATGTAGGCGTCGTCCAACTCCGCATTGGCTGGCAGTTGGACACCCGCGAAGCGGAAGCCGGATAACTGCTTATTCGCCGCAGTCAGCGTATTCGAGGAATATCCGCCAATTTGCATGGACGCCTCAAGAGTCACCGACTGTCCGGTGCCCCGCTCTTCCGCGTCGTCGTTGCGGGTGGCTATTGGAACGGTGATGGTGTGGGTCGATGGCGTTGGCTCGGCCTGTGCCGACCCGGCGGAAACAGTTACGCTGGTCGCGGCTAAAGCCACCGCGCAAAGAATGCCAATCCCTTTAAAGCGGGGATTGTGGTAGTTTCGCGATGAAAAAGACAGGCGTTTGGAAGGGGAACTAGAAAGCATACTGATGCTCCTAACTGGCAGTCCGAGCAGCAATCACAAATGCTGTTGGAGCAAGAGTAGTGGAAATCTTGGAAATTTGAGCACCCAGCCAAATTCTGGAATATTAATCTGGGAAAAGTTCAACCCGAAACCCAGCTCCTTCGGCAACGTTTCAGATCACTAAAGCATTTAACTAATTAATCCAAATAGGTTTGAGTAACTAATTCAATTCAAAACCTGCTCAGTTGCCCTCTTGTTGCCACCAGGAGAGCAATTCTTGTTTGGCGCGGTCCTCGCTCAGTGGGCCTTCCTCCAGGCGGCGTTCCAGCAGGAATTTATAGGCTTTGCCGACGGCGGGGCCGGGGCCAATGCCGAGGATTTCCATGATCTGATCGCCGTTCAGGTCGGGGCGGATCGCGTCCAACTCCTCTTGGGCGGCCAACTCGTCTATCCGCCATTCCAATTGCTCGTACGCGGCGCGCAGCCGGTTCGCCTTGGCCTGATTGCGGGTGGTGCAGTCGGAACGGGTCAGGATGTGCAGCCGTTCGAGTTGGTCCCCGGCGTCGCGGACATAGCGGCGCACCGCTGAGTCGGTCCAGTCCTGGTCGCCGTAACCGTGGAAACGCAGATGCAATTCGATCAGCTTGGCGACGGCCTTGGTCGTCTCAGTGGGGAATTTCAACTCCCGCATCCGCTTGCTGGCGAGCTTCGCGCCACC
>JAISCH010000130.1 GCA_031265725.1 Propionibacteriaceae bacterium | reverse complement strand
GGCCACGACGGGCAACTGGAACAGGCGGTGTCGCTGCTGAGCGCGCGGCAATTCGCCCAAGAGGTTACGCTGTTCTCACAGACCCGGCCCGCGCCACCGGGTCTGACAGTGAGCGACGGGGTTGCTTTCGGACGATACCCGTACCGACGCCGATTCGCCGGGCTGTCCGAGGCCGACCGGGCCGCGATCAACCAGGCGATGAGCGTGACTGGGGTGACGGCCATGGCTGACCGCGCTGTCGGCGAACTCTCGGGCGGGGAGGTGCAGCGGGTTTGGCTGGCCGCCTGCCTGGCCCAAGACACCGGCGTGGTCCTGCTGGATGAGCCGACGAACCATCTCGACTTGCGCTATCAGATCGAAACGCTTGAACTGGTCCGCGATCTCGCCCATGAGCACGGCGTCGCCGTCGGGATCGTGTTGCATGACCTCGACCATGCCGCGCGGGTGGCTGACACCTTGCTGCTGATGAGCGCTGGCCGGATTCACGCTGCGGGCGACCCGCTTGAAGTGCTCACTGCGGAGAATATCGGCGAAGTCTACGGCATCCGCGTCGAAGTCGGCCTCGATCCCCGGAACGGCCGGCTGCGTATCGACCCGCTAGCAAGCCCGGCAAAGTCGCGGCAGCCCACTGGTCTAGCGCAGCACTTCGTTCAAGCAGACCCCCAATGATTAACAATAGAGAGGACCCCAGATGAACTTCCCACGCCAGGTGGCCACAGTAGCGTCACTCGCTGTGCTCGCCCTGATGGCCACAGCCTGCGGCACGACCAATGTGCCGGAAGCGGCGAATGAACCAGTCGCGGCTCCGGTTTCGGAGAGCTGTTCCAATGACACCACGACTACGGCCACCGGACCAGTGTCCATGACTGACGGGATTGGCCGGAAGGTGGAATTGGCCAAACCGGCTGAGCGCGTCGCTGTCTTGGAATGGCAGCAAACCGAGGATGTGCTGACGTTGTGCGTCACCCCCGTCGCAGTCGCTGACCCGGAGAACTACGCTATCTACGTCAGCGCGGAGAAACTTCCTGACACGGTGACGGATGTCGGTGAGCGTGGTGAATTCGATTTCGACACCCTGTACGCGACGAACCCGGACCTCATCATCGTTGAGGCGGCTGGCGCGGATGATGAGATCATCGCCAAGCTGGAGGATCGCGGAGTTCCGGTGCTCGTCACCATCGGGGCGGACGCCTCCGGCCAGTTGGCGAATATGAAGAAAGTCTTTTCGATGATCGCTGAGGCGACCGGGCGCACTGAGCGGGCCGCGAAGGTGCTGGAACAATTCGATCAGCACCTCGCTGAGGCCAAGCAGAAGGTCCAAGGTGTCGAGTTGTCCACAACAGACTTCTTGTTCTTCGATGGTTGGATCGAGGGCGGCAATGTCGTCATTCGTCCCTATGGCAAAGGGGCACTGTTCACCGAACTCGGCGAACAACTGGGGCTGACTTCGGCTTGGACCGACGACATCAACTCGGCGTATGGGAGCGGTGGAGTGGACCCCGCCTACGGCCTCGCCCAGACTGATATCGAAGGGCTCACCGCAGTGGGCGGCGCGAACTTGTTCTACTCCGACGACGACACTCCGGACAGCTATGTTGCCGAGCTGGGCAAGAGTACGATCTGGACTTCGCTCCCAGCCGTGAAAGAGGGCCGGGCCTATGCCTTCCCGCCTGGGGTGTGGGGAGCTGGCGGTCCGAAGTCGAATGAGCAAGCCATCGACGCTTACGTCGACATCCTGACCAAGGGGTGAGCGGGCCGCAGACTGGGCGGCAGTTGCCCCGGATCAGTCTCGGTCGCGGGGTCAGCGGGGCGACGGTACTGGCCGTCCTGGGGGTCGCAGTCGTCGGGGTCGGGTTGTGGCATCTCACCCAGGGCACCTCCGGTATCGGATTCGGAGACTTGTGGAATTGGCTCCTCGGGGCTGGCGAACAAGTGGGCGGTGTGTCGGTGGAAGATATTTTCACCGGCTCGCGCCTGCCACGTCTCCTCGCTGGAGTGGCTGTCGGGTTTGCTCTCGGCTCGGCAGGAGCACTGCTCCAGTCGGTCACCCGGAACGCTTTGGCCGCCCCAGACACGCTAGCGGTCACCGCTGGTTCCTATTTCGCGCTGACTGTAGTCGCAGCGTTCGGATTCGCCGTGCCATTGTGGGCGTCGGGAACGGTCGCTTTCGGCGGCGGCTTGTTAGCGGCAGCACTCGTCTTGGCGCTGGCCGGAAGCATGGCGGGCATTGGGACGACACGGCTGATCCTGGCCGGTTCAGCGATTGCGATGGCACTCGATGCCGGTTCAGCGATGTTGCTCATCCTGTTCAAGGAGAACACGACTGGATTATTCGCTTGGGGCAGCGGCTCGCTCGCTCAACTCAATCTTGACGCTGCCGCCCGGGCCGCACCCGTTGTCGCCGCCGTGCTCTGCGTGGCCTTGTTGCTGGCCCGAAGGCTGGACGTGCTCGGCTTGGGTGACGACGCTGCCGCATCGCTCGGCGTGCCAGTGCGTTCGACTCGGGTCGTCGCTGTGCTCTGCGCGGTGCTGCTGACCAGTGTGTCGGTGACGCTCGCCGGACCTATCGCCTTCATCGGACTCGTCGCGCCTGTCGCGGCTCGGCTCATCGCCAATCGGCTCCCGGTGCTCAACCGGCACGGCTTCCTGATTCCAGCTTGCGGGCTGCTCGGCTCGCTGATCGTGCTGCTGGCGGATGTGGTGATCCGGGTGGTTCTCGGCGCGCAGGCGGCTGCATCGATTCCGACCGGAGTGCCGACCGCGTTGTTCGGTGCCGCCGTGATCGTGGTCCTTGCGCTGCGGCTGCGCGATGCGGGTGCGGCCCGGCCGTCGCATTCATCGCCTGTCGCGGTGCGGCTGCGCCGGCATTTCATCCTGGTGGTCGTTGTCGCAATGGTGCTGCTCACCGGGGCGGTTTTGGCCGGATTGCTCGGCGGGAGTCTTTGGCTGCGCACCGGCGACATCATGTTGTGGTTGCAAGACGCCGCACCGGAGTTGATCGGCCGGGCGCTGGACGACCGCAGTCCTCGGGTGGCCGCTGCGGTCTGCGCTGGCACGGCGCTTGCCCTGGCGGGGACCGTCGTCCAATCCACAGTGCGCAATCCACTCGCTGAGCCGGGCATACTGGGGATCACGGCTGGGGCTGGGCTCGGAGCCGTGGTCGTCGTCACTTCCGGTGTGGCTGACGGACGCCCGTTGCTGATCGCCTCGGCTATTGCGCTAGGACTCGGCACTTTCGCCCTCATCGTCCTGCTGTCCTGGCGCGGCGGGCTGCTCCCGGACCGCCTGCTGCTGGTCGGTATCGGTTGCGGTCATGGCATCAGCGCCGTCAGCACTTTTCTGCTGTTGCGCGCTAATCCCTGGGACACTCCGCGCATCCTCACCTGGCTCTCCGGCACGACTTACGGACGTTCCTTCGCCGATGTCCTCCCGGTCGTCCTCGCCTTGCTGCTGGCGACTCCAGTCGTCGTCGGTATGCGCCGTCAACTCGACCTGCTTTCCATAGACGAGGACACTCCGCGCATTTTCGGCGTCCGTCGGGAGGGTGCCCGGCTGGCGCTGCTCACCCTGGCCGCTGCGCTGGCTGCGGTGAGTGTGATAGCCATCGGCGTCGTCGGCTTCGTCGGACTGGTCGCCCCGCACCTTGCCCGCGCCCTGGTCGGTGCCCGGCATGGACGGGTGATCCCAG
>JAISCH010000085.1 GCA_031265725.1 Propionibacteriaceae bacterium | reverse complement strand
ATGGGTCTTGGTATCACGAAGCAGGAGTGAGCGACGCCTATCAGTATCCGCTCTCAACTCAGCAGTTGGCTGAGATCGAGGATCAGGTCAAGAAAGTTGAGTTGTTGGCCGTCCCCACTGCGGAACTCGAACGGATATCCACTGCTGGGTTGGTGGAGACAGTGCTCGGATACCCGTATTTCAGCAGCGCTTTTTTATTCAATACCCCGCAGATGGGTATTGATTCGACAATCCGTAGTCTTGGGTCTTATCAAGAGTTGGTGTCCCGCAGCGATGCCGCTGACAAGCTGTTGGCTGTCTATCAGCGGGCTGAGTTGGCGAAGATTATCCGACTGTCAGAGTTTCCAACTCTTGAGTTTCCCATTTTTGAGGGCGTTCTGTGCCAGGACGAGGTGCTGCAGCAGTTGGACGCCGAGGGCAGACGTCAACTGTTACAGCTTGCGGTGAAGAACTACGGGCTGAAGGAACACGAGTACGCTGACATATTCTCTTCGAATAGCAGCACGCTGCGGTTGATCTTGAAGACCTTGTATTTTGACGACAGCGATTTCGCGGCGCTGGCGCGGAAGTATCCAGATGTCACTGCCTTCATGGAGACGGGTTTCCCTGCGGTCAACTCCGAGGAGGACTTGGATCGATTCTGGGATGAGGCGGCTGAGTTGCTGCTCAAGCATGGCTACGGCCAGTTTCTCGAACAATTGGGGTGATGAGCAGCCGCCACTGGTCTGGTGGGTAAGCTTCGTCAGGCGTCGGCTCTTTGCTGGTGCTCCGGTGCGTTACTTTGCCGGGACCCCATTGCTCTAGACTTAGACAGTCATTCATCGCTAGGAAGGGTGAATTATGGGTGCTGGAGAAATCGCCGGCTTGATCGCAGCCGTGGCGTTCGTGGTTTTAGTGGCAATATCGGCCGTTCCATTGCTGAAGTTGGGTCGGGTCTTGGAGGAATTGCGGCTCGCCGTGCGGGATATGGGGCACAACTCGGTGCCGATCCTGCAGGAGTTGCGCGGCACCGTCCAAGCCACCAATGAGGAGATCGGGAAGCTGGCCCTGGTCACTGAGGATGTCTCGAAGGTGAGCGCCAACGCGGTCACCGTCACTGACAATGCGGCCAAGCTCACCACAGCTTTCCGCAACACGCTGGGCGGGCCGATGATCAAGGTCGCGGCGATGACTTACGGCGTGCGCCAGGCGGCCAAGTCCGGGTCTAAGAAGGTGAAGTGATGGGCAAGCGTTTTTTCTGGTTCGCGGTCGGGGTCGGATTCACCGCCGTGATAGTGCTCAAAGGCAAAGCACTGTATGAGAAGTTCACCCCGAAGGGCATCGCCAATCAGCTCTCTACCGTGCAGCGCGGGCTGGCGACGAGAGCCGCCGTCTTCATCGACACTATGACGCGGGCGATGGACGAGCGGGAGACTGAATTGCGCGAGGCGTTGGAATTCGGGGACAACTGATGCGGACAGCGGAGATACGGCAACGTTTCCTGGACTTCTTCGCCGCGCGTGGGCATACCGTCGTGCCCAGCGCGTCGCTGGTTTACAACGATCCGACGCTGCTGTTCGTCAACGCTGGCATGGTGCAATTCAAGCCCTATTTCACCGGAGCGGAGACGCCGCCCTATGATCGTGCGGTCAGCGTGCAGAAATGCGTCCGCACCCTTGATATAGAAGAAGTCGGCAAGACGACTCGTCATGGCACCTTCTTCCAGATGAACGGCAATTTCTCCTTCGGTGACTACTTCAAAGAGGGGGCGATCAAATACGCCTTCGACCTGATCACCCTGCCGCAGTCCGAGGGCGGTTTCGGATTCGACGCCGACCGGATTTGGGTCACTATCCTGCCCAGCGACGACGAGGCTTACCAACTTTGGCAGTCGGTGGCCGGGATGCCCAAGGAGCGCATCCAGGCGCGCGGGCTGAAAGACAATTACTGGAATATGGGAGTGCCCGGCCCAGGCGGTCCCTGTTCAGAGATTTATATCGACCGGGGGTCGCAATTCGGCCCGGACGGTGGCCCGAACGTCGATGAGGACCGTTTCCTGGAGATTTGGAACCTGGTCTTCATGCAGGAGGAATTGTCGGCGGTCCGGGCGAAGGACGACTTCGACGTGCTGCGTCCGTTACCGGCTAAAAATATCGACACCGGAATGGGCCTGGAGCGGGTCGCCTACCTTTTGCAGAACGTTGACAATCTTTACGAGATTGACGAGGTTTTCCCGGTGTTGCTCAAGGCCGCCGAATTGTCCGGCAAGAAATACGGGCACAGCTACACCGCCGACGACGTGCGGATGCGGGTGGTCGCTGACCACATTCGTTCCGCATTGATGTTGATGACCGACGGGGTGACTCCCGGCAACGAGGCCCGGGGCTATGTGCTGCGCAGATTGCTGCGGCGCAGTATGCGGGCGATGCGGTTGCTCGGGGTGCAGGAGCCGGTGCTGCCCGAATTGCTGCCAGTGAGCAAGGAATTGATGCAGGCCTCCTATTCCGAGGTCGAGGAGCAGTGGGAGCGGGTCTCCCAGATCGCCTATGCCGAGGAAGAGACGTTCCGGCGCACCCTGGCCTCCGGCATCCGGCTGTTCGACTTGGCTGCCAGCCAGACCAAGGCCAGCCAGGGCAAGGTCATCCCCGGTGACAAGGCCTTCGAGATGCACGACACCTATGGCTTCCCGATTGACCTGACCCTGGAGATGGCCAGCGAGGCCGGTTTGGAAGTGGACCAGGACGCCTTCCGCCGCCTGATGCAGGAGCAGAAGGACCGGGCCAAAGCCGATGCCAGGGCCAAGAAGGGCGGCAGCGTCGCTGTCGAGGCCTACCGCGAACTGCGCAGCGAGGGCGAGACGAGCTTCCTCGGCTACACCGACCTGACTGCTGACGCGCGGATTCGCGGGATCATCGCTGACGGGAAACTGGTGCCAGCAGCCCATCCGGGCGAGGTGGTGGAGGTCGTCCTGCAGCAGACTCCGTTCTATGCGGAGGCGGGCGGCCAGGACGCTGACACCGGGCTGATCACTTCGGCATCCGGGGTCACCCTTGAGGTGCTGGATGTGCAGAAGCCGGTGCAGGGGCTGATCGTGCATAAGGTCAAGGTGGCCGACGGCGAGGTCGGCACCGGCATGGAAGTCTTGGCGAGCGTCGACCAAGCCGCACGCTACGGGGCCTGCCAGGCGCACACCGCCACCCACATCGTCAACGCCGCGTTGCGGCATATCCTCGGCCCGAGCACCCACCAGCAAGGCTCCTACAACAAGCCGGGCTATCTGCGTTTCGACTTCAACAACCCGCAGGGGCTGTCCAAGGATATGCAGGAGGAGTTGGAGGGCATCGCCAATCAGGCGATCCGGGCCAACCACGAGGTCAGCGCTGTCGAGATGCCCATCGCCCAGGCGAAGGCATTGGGCGCGCAGGCGATGTTCGGGGAGAAATACGGCGAGATCGTCCGGATGGTCGAATTGGCCGGGCCGTGGTCGCGGGAGCTATGCGGCGGCACCCATGTGGTGCGGACCGCTGAGATTGGCCTGCTGTCCCTGCTGGGGGAGGCGTCGGTGGGTTCTGGGATCAGGCGGGTGGAGGCGTTCGTCTCCGCTGATGCTTTCAACCAATTGGCCGCTGAGCGGGCGCTGGTGGCCAATCTGGCCGAAACCTTGAAGACCCAGCCCGAGCAGCTTGCCGACCGGATAGCCAAACTGCTGGCGGATTTGAAGGCGGCCCAGAAGGAATTGGCCCAAGTCAAAGCCAAACAATTGCTGGACACCGCTCCGCGTCTCATCGCTGCGGCGGGCCAAGTCGGCGGTTACACCCTGGTCAGCGAATACCTTGCCGGGGTGGCCGGGGACGACCTGCGCAATCTCGCTCTCCAACTGCGCGCCCAATTGGGCGAGACTGCTGGCGTGGTGGCGCTGATCGGCGGCGATGAGAAACCAGTGCTGATCGTGGCCACCACTGCGGCGGCGCGGGAATTGGGAGCCAAGGCTGGCGCGCTGGTCGGAGTGGCCGCTGTTGAACTCGGCGGGCGCGGCGGCGGCCGGGACGACATCGCCCAAGGCGGCGGGGCTGACCGCTCTGGTGTCGCTGCGGCGTTGGACGCGATCAGCGTCGCATTGCGAGGCTGAGCGTGCGACCAGGCGTACGGCTGGGGGTCGACTGGGGCAAGGCGCGGATAGGAGTCGCGGCCTGCGACCGGGAGGCGATTCTCTGCTTCCCGGTGGAGACGATAGCGGCCAAAGCCGACCCGATTGCCCGGCTGCTGGATTTGGTGCGGGAATATCAGCCGATAGAGCTGATCCTGGGGATGCCGAAGACTCTTGCCGGTGACGACGGACCGGCGGCGGAATGGATGCGGGGAATCGCCGCTCAAATCCAACGCGGCGTGCCGGATTTGCCACTTAGGCTGGTGGATGAGCGACTTTCTACAGTTTCCGCGTCTACACTATTGAGACAGGCAGGCAGAGACTCCCGCAGTCAGCGGGCAGTAATCGACCAGGCTGCGGCAGTGGCTATTTTGGAAAATGCAATAGAATATGAGCGCGGCACCGGGCAAGAGCCAGGCGAGCTGTTCTCGGAAGGATTGAC
>JAISCH010000077.1 GCA_031265725.1 Propionibacteriaceae bacterium | reverse complement strand
GAGGCCCAAAGCGTCGCCTCGGCGGTGCCGCCGACTGCCCCCAAGGCGAGCGCGTAGGTGTAGATGGAGGAATCGTGTGCCTTGACTTTCTCGCAGGCGGTCAGCATCTCAGCAAAAGTCGTCGGCGGTTCGGTGATGTCTGCGGCCTTGAGGATGTCCTCGTTGTAGTACATGACGTTGATGGAAGCGACATAGGGCAGGGCGTACTGTTTGCCATCCAGCTTCGAGTTGTCGGCGAATGTCGGCAGGAAGTCGGCGACCTTGTCAGCAGGGAGGACTTCGTCAGCAGAGTAGAGCAGGCCAGCATCAGCGTAGTCAGCCCAGTTGCCGAAGTTCAGGATGTCTGGATACTGCTCGGTTTGGATAAGAGTGTTGACCGTCGGTGTGAGGGTACCCCAGTCCAAAACCTGCAAGTCGACCTTGACGTCTGGGTACTCCTGGTTGAAATCGGCGATGATCTTTTCCCAATGTGCCTGGGTGCCAGTGGAGTACTGGGCAACGACAATCGAGATGGAGTCCGCCAACGGCTCGGCCGAGTCCGAGGCGGATGGAGAAGCAGCATTCGAGGCACAGCCGACGGCCAACAGCGCGGCTGCCGTGATCGCGAATCCCTTGATGAGATGTTTCATGGTTCTTGTTCCTAACTAGAGCGGTTGATGGGTGACATGGATAGATGGCTGAGAGATCATTTGACGGCCCCTGCGGTCAGCCCGCCGATGAGGCGTCGTTGTATTAGCGAAAACAAAATGACGGCGGGAATGATGGCCATCATTGAGCCAGCAAAGAGGTACTGGTAGTTGGTCTCAAAGACGCCGACAAACTTGTTGAGGCCGACGGTGAGCACGACACGGTCCTCGGACGGCTTGTTGAACACGGTCATCGCCAGCAGGAATTCGTTCCAAACCCCGAGGAAGGTGTAGACGACGACGGTGACCAAGCCGCCGCCAAGTAGCGGGAAGACCACCCTGATGAGAATGCCGAGCCTTCCGAGTCCGTCGATCATGGCGGCCTCGTCGAGTTCGAGGGGGATCGCGGACATGCTGGCGATGAGAATCCAGACCGCGAAAGCAAGGTTGAAGGCGGTGCCAACCAGGACGATGAACCAGTACTCCCCGAGCGCGTCCAGCAAGACAGCCTCCCGGTAGATGCCGATGACGATGGCGACGCCGGGCAGCATTTGAGTCGCCAGGATCAGCGTCAAGAAGGCGTTCCGCCCCCTGAAGTGCGCCCGGGTGACGATGTAGGCGGCAGGCAACGCGACGATGACGACGAGGACGGTGGTGAGCACGGCGATAGTAAGACTGACCCGGAAGTAGAGGGCGAGGTCGATCTGCTGCCAAACCTCGACGTAATTCGACCACATCCATTCACTAGGAAGATAGGTTGCCGGCATCGCCCACAGATCCTCGCGGGTCTTGAGCGAGGCTAGGAGCATCACCAGGTACGGGGCAAGGAAGAACAAGCTGAGCAGCAGCACAAGCAAAGTGGACGCCGGGCTTCGCAGCGGGCGCAGCACTCTGCCCAGCCAGCTAGTCGTCGGCAGCAGGACACGGCGCATCGCGACGGAGGCGCGGGTGACAGCTTCGGATACCGACTCAGTCCAGCGGCGCAGGAGTCCACGTCCGGCAACCCGCCGGTCGTCGTCAAGCGGCTTTGACAGCCACAAGTAGAGCAACACGATCAGGACGAGGAAGATGAAATTCAGGGTTCCCAGCGCTGCGGCCTTGCCCATGTCGAGATGCACTGTGAAGGCGATCTTATACAACCAGGTCACGGTGGTGTCGGCGACGTTCCCGGCGCTGCCGCCAGTGATGACCCAGATGATCGTGAAGGCGTTGAACACATGCAACACGTTCAGGACCAGAGCGACGAAAACGGTGGGCCGGATCGTCGGCAGCGTTACGCGGGTCCAGATTTGCCAGGCGCTAGCGCCATCTATACGGGCGGCTTCGATGAAGTCAACCGGCACAGCCTTCAGCCCGCCAAGCAGCACGTAGGTGGTGAAAGGCATGGAGGTGATGACACCGACAACCATGACCGAGGCGAAGGCCGTCGCCGGATCCTTGAACCAGTCCGGATAGCCGTTGATGATCCCGAGGTCATTGAGCAGCCGGTTGAGCTGGCCGGAACGTCCCTCAAGGATGAAACGCCACACCGTGCTCGTCATCACCAACGCCGCCGCCCAAGGCACAATGAGGGCAAAGCGGAGGAAACGCTCTCCCTTCGGACCGGCATTCATGAAGGTAGCCAGGGCCAGCGAGCAGACCATAGTGGCGGCGACAACAATCAGGAGCCAGGTCAGCGTGTTACCAACGACATGACCGAACATCGGCTCATGGAACAACCGGACGTAGTTCTCGAAACCGACGAACCCCTTGATCTGTCCGATCTTGTTCACATCCATGAACGACAACCAGATGGCGTAGCCCGCCGGGAAGGCGACGACAGCGAAAATGATCAGTACGGTCGGAGCCAGCCACGGAGCAGGGGACAGCCCCTTGAACAACCTGGGACGATGCGGCACCGCTGCCTGCATCCTACGAGTTACTGGCTGCACGAAGTGGACTATACCACTGCAATTATGTTCTGGTCTATACCAATTAGGCCCCAGTTCGCCAGTTCGGCCTTAGTTCGGGTTTCGATCAAGCACAGGGGAAGGATGAATGAAGTGCCTTCAGTGGCGAGTGTCGACTGTCATGCGGATCTCATAACGATCAGCGCGCAGCAGCGAATTCCCAGCCTCTACGACTAGATCCTCGGCATCATAGGCAGTGACCTCCGCCAGGAATGCGGGACTTCCGGGTGGAACGTCAAGTTGCACGGCGTCTTCGCTGCTCAGCTCAACGATGGTGAAGCGACGGTCAGCGCGTACCGCAACGCAGCCATAGACCTCACTGAGATGGGCACGGACCGAGACACTTTCAAAAGGCGCCTGGTCAAGCCCTGGGAAGCGGTCCAGAGAAAAATACGTTCGCTCAATCGACAGTGGTAGGTCATCGGCGGTGCGCACACGGTCGAGTTGGACCACGGGCCTGCCTGGCTCAATATCGAGGATCTCCGCGATTACCTCGTCGGCCTCCAGCACCGTCGTCGCCACCCTGGCCACGCCCGGGCGCATGCCCATTTCGATGATGTCTCGGGAGAAGGACGGTAACGACCGCATGATCGGAAGCCTGGTCTCGGAGACCAGGGTGCCTTTGCCCATCACTCGGGTGATCCGGCCAGCGCGAGCAAATTCGTCAATCTGCTGGCGCACAGTCATCCGGGCTACCCCGAACTGTGCGGCCAATGCGCGCTCGGAGGGAAGCAGATCACCAGGCTTCAGATCCGCAAGCAACGCATCCAGGCGCTCATAGAGTTGGCGTCCCTTGGTCGTCTCGGCCGCGAGTGGCGCGAATGCCGCAGTTCGATCAAAGAGGGAGCTTGTCATCGGGCCAATCATACACTGAGTGGTTGAGTCCAGTATCCCGAGACGATGCAGCTTACCCACACTGGAAAGCAGGTCTTCGGCATCCTTTCTCCGCTCTACCGCAACTCTTTCGCTGAAACCCGAGAGCTATTCACAGGTCAACGGTCGTGGGCAGGATGACGATATCGCGCACCGCGACCCCTTGGGGGCGGGTGACCATGAAAAGTACCGCCTCGGCCACCTCTTGCGCGCCCATCAGGCTCCCGTTGGCCAACGCCTCATCCAGCTTCGCCTTCGGCCAGTCATCGATCAAGGCCGTCACCACCGGACCGGGAGCCACCTGCCCGACTCGCACTCCCTGCCCGTTGACCTGTCGACGCAGCGAGTGCACAAATGCCGTCACGGCGTACTTCGAGGCGGTGTAAATCGGCTCCCATACCACCGGCACAAATCCTGAGATCGACCCCGTCATCACGATGTCACCAGAGCCCTGCCCTACCATGTGCGGCAACACCGAGCGCACAGACCGGAACGCGGCATTGTTGTTCAGGTTTAACACCAGGTCCCAGGCGTTCGGATCGCCGTCCACCAACGGACCACCCACGTAGGTGCCGGCGTTGGCGTGGAAGATGTCCAATCCTCCAGCCAACCCCAGAATCTGCTCCAGCAGGCTGTCTACCTGCACAGCGTCCAGCAAGTCCGCCGTCAACGGCAGCGTCTCCGGTCCCAGTTCAGCGCAGATCTCGGCCAGTCTGTCCTCGGCCCGGTCGATCAGTACCACCCGAGCTCCCGCGCCCAGCATCGCCTTCGCGCACGCCAAACCGATACCCGACGCCGCACCGGTCACCGCAGCGACCTTGCCGTTCAGTACCTCACTCACGGCCCTATCCTCTCGTTGTTCGGATCGGAGCCAGCATACGCCACTACGATCCGAGTCTGGGT
>JAISCH010000024.1 GCA_031265725.1 Propionibacteriaceae bacterium | reverse complement strand
TCAGCTCTAGTCGATCAGGCCCTGGCTGCGTTCAATTCCGCCCGCAGCCTGGCTGAGTTGAAAGCGGCCCGCTTGGAGCACACCGGCGACAAATCCGGGCTGGCCCTGGCGAACAAGGCGATTGGCGCGCTCCCTGGTCCGCAACGCAAAGAGGCTGGGCAACGGGTCGGAGCCGCCCGCGCCAGCGTCAACCGGGCCTTGGCCGTCCGTGAGGACGAGTTGGCCCTGGCTGAGTTGGGTCAACGGTTGGCCCAGGAAAGAGTGGATGTAACCCTGCCGGTCAGCTTGGCCCCGGTCGGGGAGCCGCATCCGATCACCGCGCTGATGGACGAATTGGGCGATGTTTTCGTCGCAATGGGTTGGGAGATCGCCGAAGGCCCCGAGCTTGAGGCGGAATGGATGAACTTCGACGCGCTCAACCTAGGCCCGAACCATCCGGCCCGGGCGACCTCCGATACGCTGTTCATCGATCCGGTTGAGAATCATCTGGTATTGCGCACGCACACCTCTCCGGTGCAAATCCGGACCATGCTCTCCCATCCGCTGCCGATCTATGTCGTGTGTCCCGGCACGACCTACCGGGCCGACGAATTCGACGCGACCCATGTGCCCGCGTTCCACCAGCTTGAGGGCTTGGTGGTCGACAAGGGCATCACCCTGGGGCATCTCAAAGGCAGCCTCGACCACTTGGCCGAAGTGATGTTCGGCGGGGTGCGCACTCGGATTCGTCCCTCGTACTTCCCCTTCACCGAACCCAGCGCCGAGATCGACTTGGAGTGCTTCGTCTGTCGGGGGGCGTCGGTCGACAATCCGGAAGCGCCGTGCCGCACCTGCAACTCCGAGGGCTGGATCGAATGGGGCGGCTGTGGCGTGGTCAATCCACGGGTCTTGGCCGCCTGCGGCATCGACACCGATCTCTACTCCGGCTTCGCCTTCGGCATGGGGGTGGAACGCACCTTGATGTTCCGCAACGGTGCCGCCGACATGCGGGACATGGTTGAGGGCGATATCCGGTTCAGCAGAGCATTGATGGGGGGAGCACGATGAGAGCACCGATCAGTTGGGTGCGCGAGTACGCGCGACTCGACCCGTCCGTCGATTCCAGGCAACTCTACGAGGCGCTGATCCGGGCCGGTCTGGAAGTGGAGACCATCGACAAGGTCGGCCCCCAGGTCAGCGGTCCGATTGTGGTCGGCCGAGTGTTGAGCGTGGTGGACGAGCCGCAGAAGAACGGCAAGACGATCAGATGGTGCCGGGTGGATTGCGGTCCGCAGGCCAATGCCACCGCCTCCGAGCCAGACGCCGAGGGCGGGTCGCGGGGAATAGTCTGCGGCGCGTCGAACTTCACCGTTGGACAGAATGTGGTGGTCTCCCTGCCTGGCGCTGTGCTGCCGGGTGGGTTCGAGATTGCCGCCCGGAAGACCTATGGCCATATCTCCGATGGGATGATCTGCGCCGAGGACGAACTCGGCATCGGGGACGACCATGCCGGTATCCTCGTGCTCCCGGAAACCGACGACGACGGACGGGCGTTGGTGCCCGGCGAGCCGGCGATACCGCTGATCGCTGTCTTGGACGAGGTGCTGGATATCGCCGTCACCCCGGATATCGGTTATTGCCTGAGCATCCGCGGGATTGCCCGGGAGGCGGCGCAGGCTTTCGGAGCACCGTTCACCGATCCGGCCGGATTAGCGAAAAGCCCCAAAAAGTGTCCTCCTTCCGCTACGCTCCAGTCCGGTACTTTTCGGGGACCCCAAGAAAATAAAAATTCGGCTCATTTGTCAATGACTCAAACAACGAATGAAGCGGATTCGGCTGGTTTCCCGGTCCGCTTGGACACTCCGGGCTGTCCGCTCTTTGTGGCGGTCAGCGTGGAGGGCGTCGATCCGAGTCGTCTCACACCGCTTTGGATGCGGTCCCGGCTGAAGATGGCCGGGATGCGTTCGTTGGGGCTGGCCATCGACATCACCAACTATGTGATGCTGGAATTCGGCCAGCCGATCCACGGCTATGACGCAGACCGGCTGAGCGATGGCATCGTCGTCCGCCAAGCCAGGCCTGGGGAGCACCTGGTAACTCTGGACAATGTGGACCGGACGCTCGACCCAGCGGACATTGTGATCACTGACGGCTCGGGCGTGATCGGCCTGGCTGGGGTGATGGGCGGGCAGACCACCGAATTGGAGCCGACCACCACTGCTGTGGTCATCGAGGCCGCCTACTTCGATCCGACCAGCATCGCCCGGACCGCCAAGCGGCACAAGCTGCCCTCGGAGGCCTCTCGGCGTTTCGAGCGCGGGGTCGATCCGGGAGCCGCCTATGCGGCCGCTCATCGGGTGGCCGATCTGCTGGTCGAATTGGGTGGCGGGCGCAAGCTGGCCGCTGAGACGGTCGCCGGGGCTGTTCCGGAAATGCCGACGCAGACTATTGCCGCCGAGCTGCCGTCGCGGATTCTCGGCCATCCGGTGCCGCAGGCCCAGGTCGAGGCGATTCTGCGCGCCTCCGGGGTCCAGGTCAGCGCTGACGCTGCCACATTGCGGCTGGTCCCGCCCACTTGGCGGCCCGACTTGGTCGATCCGTATGACTATGTGGAGGAAGTCGGCCGCAAGATCGGCTTCGATGTGGTGGAGCCGGTCGTTCCACTCGCTCCAGCCGGACGGGGACGCACGCCAGCCCAGCGGGTGCGCAAAGCCTTGAGTTGGGTGCTGCCGACTGCGGGCTTCACTGAGGTGATCTCCTTCCCGTTCAGTTCCACCGCAGAGGTGGAGAAACTTGGCGTCGGCGCTGACGATCCCCGACTGCGAATGGTGCGGTTGGCCAATCCGCTGGCTGACACCAGTCCGCAACTGCGCACCACGCTCTTGCCGGGGTTGTTCGGGGCGATTGCCCGGAACAGGTCTCGTTCGCTTGACGACCTGGTGCTCTACGAGCAGGGCTTGGTCTTCTTCGGCCCAGCCGGTGTCGCGCCGATCCCCGGCGTGGAGCACCGTCCCAGCACCGCCGAATTGGCGGCAATCGAGGCGGCCCTGCCCAGCCAGCCCAGGCACCTCGCTTGCGTGCTGGCCGGGAATTGGCTGACTGGATTGAATGCAGTGCCCTCCGATTGGAGCCATGCGGTCGCCTTCGCCGAGTTGGCTGCCAAGACCGTCGGCCTGGAATTGGCCAAGCGCGCGGTAGAGCATGCTCCCTGGCATCCGGGCCGTTGCGCCGAGTTGAGCGTGGACGGGCAAGTGATCGGTTACGCCGGCGAATTGCATCCCAATGTGCTGACCGCCTACGGCCTTCCGCCGCGCGTGTCCGCCGCCGAACTCGACCTGGACGCGCTGATCGCCGCCGCCCCCGGCGCTGGCCAACTCCCGTCGCTGTCCACCTTCCCAGTGGCCAAGGAAGACGTGGCCCTGATCGTTGATGCCGACCTGCCCCAATCCGAAGTAGCCGCCGCCCTGCGTGAGGGCGCTGGAGAACTCCTGGAGTCGCTGGCCCTATTCGACGTCTACACCGGCGAACAGATCGAAGTGGGCAAGAAGTCGCTAGCCTTCGCCCT
>JAISCH010000293.1 GCA_031265725.1 Propionibacteriaceae bacterium | reverse complement strand
CCACCGGTCCTCGGCATGGTGATAGCAGGGCTGGGATGCGTCACCGCCGCCTTCCTCGCCACCCATGCGTCTCTCAGCGGCTGGGTGGTCGAACGCGCAGGACGGCGCGGCATTGGCACCGCGCAGGCCTCCAGCGCCTACCTGCTCGTCTACTACTTGGGCAGCACGATTATCGGTGCCGCAGCCGCCCAGCAATGGCAGACTTCCGGCTGGGCCGGTGTCGAAACTCTCGCCCTGGCACTAGCCGGACTCGCCGCCGGCGCAGTCTTCGCCGCCAGCCGGATCGACGCGAACCCACGCGCCACCGAAAGCAACGACGCCCCACTCGGATGAGGTTTGGTTTAGGCGTGTCAGGATTGAAAGGCCGGGCTGGTTACTGGGGGTTGGGTTGGGATTCGCGCTCGGCGCGGATGGCGGAGACGGCTAGGTTGACTAGGCGTTCTAGGTCGTGGGCCATGGAGATTTCTGGGTTGTATAGCCATTGGATTTGTAGGCCGTCGGCGGCGGCGATAATGACTCGGGCCAGCCAGTCGGCGGTGTCGGCTGAGATGCCTCTGGCGGTGCAGAGGCCTTCGGCCAGGCTGGCGGCGAACGCCCGATAGCGGTCTTTGAAGTAGTCGTGGGCCAGGTGGCCGGTGCCCGCAGCCGCGACGGCCTGTTCGAGGAAGAGGCGCACCAGTCCGGGTGTCTCGGTGTTGCGGGCGATCAACTGGCCGAGCCGTTTGAAGTCCTCAATGCTCGGCGGGTCCTCGATGGCACGGAATCTGTCCCGGTCGTCCCTGGCTCGCACTATGGCAAGGAATAGCTCTTCCCGGCTGGAGAAGTAGTAGAGCAGCGCGGTCTGGGTCAGGCCCACTTTTTCGGCTATCGCCTGCAGGGTGGGGCCGCCAGCGTCCGATTCGGCGTAGGCCGCAAGGGCGGCGCTCAAAATGGCGCTGCGCCGTTCGGCGGACTTCTTGTACGGTCCCCGTTTCTTGTCAGCCATGCGCTCATCATAGCTGAGGCGACCGGCAGGTCAGCGGCCAGGTTTCGTGGTACGGGAATGCGCATTATGGGTGGTTCTGGGTTTCCGGTTGGATCGGGTGGGTGGCCTGCTTGGTTTGTTGTTGATCGGTGACCAATTTTCATTGCGGTGTAGCTCTTGACAAGGATTAAAAACGAGTTATACTCAATTTTGAGTTTCACTCAAAATAGGCGAAGGAGCCAAGCTTGAGTACCCAGCCCGACCCGAAGATCGCACCGACTGAAACAGCTTCCACTGCGGCACAGACTGCGTCGTCCGCAGCGGACACGGCTAGCGAGTCATCCGCACTGACTGCCCGTCCGGGCATTTACACCACGAAATTAGGGCGTTTCGGCGTCTTGATGCTGATCGGGACGTTGGCCTGGTCGGTGCCCGCAGCCAACTACGGCACGTTGTCACAGGCGTTGTTCGCCGAGATGGACCCGGCGAACAAGGTTCAGATGGTCGCTATCCTGGCGACAATATCGTCGGTGGGCGGCGCGCTGGCCGTCATCGTGGGCGGGATGCTCTCGGACCGCACCCGGTCCAGATGGGGGAAGCGCAAGCCCTGGCTGCTGGGCGGGGCGCTGCTGGCCGCTTGCTCGATGGCTCCGGTCTGGTTCACCACTAATTTCCCGCTGTTGGTGGTGGAGTTCACCGTCAGCCAGATCGGCATGAACATGATGGTCGCGGCGCTGTCCGCGCTGCTGCCGGATCGGGTGGGCAAGAATCTGTTGGGAAGGGTCTCCGCGCTATCTGGGTTGGGGAATCTGCTCGGCGGGGCCGTGGGCGGCGTGGTGGCGAGTGGCTTCCTGCCGATCCCCAAGTTTGGATTGGTAGTGGTGCCCTGGACGATGGTGTTAGTGGCGGCCGCAATCTGCTTCTTCCTGCCCACCATCTCCAGCCTTGGGGATGGCCCGGCATCCGAACGCGGCGACCGTTCGTCGGTCAAGGACATCTTGCGCCAACTGGTGCCGCCGTCGGACCGCGACTTCTGGTTCGTCTTCGCCGGGCGGGTGCTCTTCCTGCTCGGGCTGCTGACGACGTTCGCCTACCAGCTCTACATCCTCACCGATTACTTCGGGGCGAGTGACGCCGAGGCCCAACAGATGATCGCCCTCTCCGGCATCATCTTGGCGGCTGGCGCGGGAGTGTTCACCGTGGTCATGGGTCCGCTCTCGGACAAGGCCGGACGGCGCAAACCCTTCGTGATTGGTGCCGGAGTGGTGGGCGCGGCCGGGGTCTCGCTGCTGTTGACCTCGCACAGCCTGATCGTCTTCCCGCTCTCCATTGCCGCGCTGTCGATAGCCTACGGCACCTTCATCTCCGTCGACCAGGCGCTGATGGTGGAGGTGCTGCCGGACCAGGCCAACGCCGCCAGAGACCTGGGCTTCCTCACCGTCGCCAACTCCGCGCCCGGCATCCTGGCCCCTGGCGTGGCCGGGCTGCTGGTGATGCTCGGCGGCTATCCGGCTGTCTTCGTGGGCGGCCTCGCCATGACCCTGGTCAGTGGCGTGTTCTTGTTCTTCATCCGCAGAGTCCGCTGAAAGGGGCAGAGCATGCTCACTTTCTGCTGGCCAACCGACCCAGAGTCTGCCACAAGGGCTGACTCAGCACTGATTAGGAGCAGACCATGACCCTATTTCCGCCCGGCTTCAGTTGGGGAGCATCGACTTCCGCCCATCAGATCGAGGGTGGCAACGTCGCCTCCGACTGGTGGTATTTGGAGCATGCTCCGGGCACGTTCGTCACCGAGCCCTCCGGCGACGCCTGCGACTCCTACCACCGTTGGCGCGAGGACCTGGCCCTGCTGGCTGGCGCTGGCTTCAACGCCTACCGTTTCTCTATCGAGTGGGCACGGATCGAGCCAGCCCCCGGCGCTTTCTCCATGGCGCAGTTGGATCATTACCGGACCATGATCGAGACGGCCCTGGAGCTGGGCCTGCGCCCGCTGGTGACCTTGCATCACTTCACAAACCCAGCTTGGCTAGGAGCGATGGGCGGCTGGGCGCATCCTGACGCGCCAAAGCTCTTCGCCCGCTATGCGGCGACGGTAGCCCCCATCCTGGCGGGGGTGGAGCACGTCTGTCTGATCAACGAGCCGAATATGGTGGCGTTGTTCCCAGTCCTCCAGCAGGGCGGGGTGGCCGCGCTGGGGAAGGAATTGCCCGCCATCGACCAGGCGAGCGCCCAGGGTCTCATCGCCGGGCACGATGCCGCTCGCGCTGTTCTGCGGGACGCCCTTCCGGATGCCCGGCTGGGCTGGTCGGTGGCCGCGCAGACGTATCATCCCGCGCCGGGCGCTGAAGAACTTGCCGCCGTCTACCAAGCGGAGTCCGAAGACCTCTTCTACACGGCCTCCGCCGGGGACGACTGGATCGGAGTGCAGGCCTACACCTGCCGTCGGGTCAAGGCCGAGGACGGCGCATTGCTCCCCGATCCGCGCTGGGATGCGAAACGCACCATCACCGGCTGGGAGTACTACCCGGCTGCCCTGGCTGAGTGCGTGCGCCGAGTACACGCCTTCACCGGCCTGCCCATCATCGTCACCGAGAACGGTATCGCCACCGCCGATGACACCGAGCGGATCGCCTACACCCAGGCGGCCCTGGACGGGCTGGCCGAGGCCATGAAAGACGGCGTCGACGTGCGCGGGTACTTCCACTGGAGCCTGCTCGACAACTACGAATGGGGCAGTTTCGACCCGACCTTCGGCCTGGTGGCCGTGGACCGGCAGACCTTCGTCCGCACCCCGAAACCATCGCTGGCCTGGCTGGGCGGTCTCGCCCCCGAAAACCACCTGGACCCAGCGATATCCCCGTCAACACCCCCGGAAACAACCAACCCCATCGCATCCAGCACCGCAGAAAGGAACTGAAAATGCCTATCGATCCCATCCTCGCGCCCCTGGTGGAATACCTCAGAGGCGACCTGCCCGACATTCCGATCGAGGTGGAACGCGCCGAGTCGCTGAAAACCTCCGCCGCTCACATCGGCACCTCGATAGAGCCAGCGCCGGATGACGTTGAGATCGGACGGCTGTGGCTGCCCGGTCCGGAAGACGCGCCGCCGGTCATGGTCAAGGTCTATCGCACCCGCCCTCCAGCGGAAGCGGCGCTCACACCGGGGGCAGCGCCCACACCGCAGCCGGGGCTGCTCTACATCCACGGCGGCGGCTGGTGCGCCGGTTCGGCTAACGCCGCCGAGATGGACGCCTGGTGCGGCTACTTCGCTAAAGCCGCAGACGTGGTGGTGATCTCGGTCGAGTACCGGCTGGCCCCGGAGCACAAGTATCCCGCTGGCTTGCAAGACTGCTACGCCGCACTGGAGTGGGTAGCGGCCAATGCCGCCCTGCTGGGTATCGACCCGGCCCGGCTGGCGGTCGGTGGCGGGTCCGCTGGGGGCAACTTGTCCGCAGCCATCGCGCTGATGGCACGGGACAAGAGCGGTCCGGCTATTGCCTTGCAATTGCTGGAGATGCCCGCCTTGGACTTCACCCTGTCCTCGCCGTCGGTCCACGAATTCGACGCCGAGTTCCCAGCCGTCCGGCAGATGGCTGAGTCGCTGGCACCACGCTACCTGGAGAACATCGAACAGGCCACCGACCCATACGTCTCGCCGCTGTTGGCCCCCGACCTGACCGGCCTGCCCAGGGCGGCGGTGCTGATCTGTGAGATCGACCCGGCCCGGGACGACGGCCTGCGCTATGCGGAACGGCTGCGCGAGGCCGGAGTGCCGGTGGAGTCGAGAGTGTACGAGGGCATGCTGCACGGCTGTGCCACGCTGACCCTCATTCTCCCCAGCGCTCGGGCTTGGCGCGACCACTGTGTCGCGGCGCTGAAGACGCTCTGAACTGACTGCGGCTCCCACCCAAGAGAAGTGATTCGTATGTCCAAACGCGCGTCGCGCCGTTCTGGCCCTCCGGCTGATGGCCAACAACTCCCAAAGCAACGCCGCTGGAAACGCGTGCTCAAAATCATTGGGTTGTCGCTGGCCGGGCTGCTGGTGGCTCTGACTGCACTGGTCTACTGGGGGTCCGGCCCCTGGCTCTGGCCGGTCAAGGGCCTGTGGGCCGACCATCTGGCGTCCACCTTCGCCGACCGTGGCCCCGGTGAGACGGTCTTCTACGGCGCGTCCAACTTCCGGCTCTGGGGTTCGATGGAGGAAGACCTCTACCCGTACCGGGTGCAGAACCACGGCATCGGCGGCTCAGTCGACGCCGACCTGATGGAATATGCCGATGTGCTGCTCTATCCGTTTGAGCCGAAGGTGGTGTTCATCCAGACCGGCTCGAACGACTTGGTGCTGGGTCTCAGCGTGGACGAGGTGAAGGCGAACAAAGCCCGCATGTACGAGCAGTTCCAGAGCCGGTTGCCCGAGGCCACCTTCGTCGTCATGTCCGGCCTGCCGCTGCCAGGTAGGGACGCGGACTGGGGCGGCATCCAGGAAGTGAACGGCTTCCTCGCCGACTACTGCGTCAACCATGACCGGATGGTCTTCATCGACGCCACT
>JAISCH010000286.1 GCA_031265725.1 Propionibacteriaceae bacterium | reverse complement strand
GCGGATTGACTGGGGGCGATGTCGATGACGACGAGTTTGTGCACCAATTCCCAGTGCCGCAGAGCGATCAGCATGGCGATCTTGCCACCCATCGAATGCCCGACCAGCGCGATCCGGCGATCCGGCACCAACTCGCGCAACTCTGCGGCCACCTGGTCGGCTAATTGGGCATAGCTGAAGTGGTCGGTCCAATCACTTGCTCCGTGGTTTGGCAGATCGACCAACAGGCTGGAGTGGCCGGCATCAGCCAGCGCCTTCGCCACCAAATGCCAGTTGCGGCCACGTCCGAGCAAGCCATGTAGGAAGACGGCTCGGGGCGGCCACTCCCCGACGAGTTCAGTGTGCAACCGCAACTCAACGCCTCAGCTTCCAGCAGGCGGTGTGCCAGTGCCGGCGTTCGGAGACCGCCGAGGCCGACCCGATGCTCGGATCGACCGGCCAGACCACCAGATGAGCCATCCCAACCGAAATGGTCTGTTGGCAATTCGGGCAGAGATAGTTTTTATTGGCTTTGCCTGCTGGCATATTGGCGACCATCCAGCGCCCGTCCGCCTTGGTCTGGGCGGCGGCGAAGTTGTCCAGGATCGGACGCGCCGGACGGAGATGCTTGGATGGTCGTTTAGCCACGAGACCAAATTCTACGAGTGGGAAATATTTCTTGTAACCTTACTCATGTGCGTTTGCTGATTGCCGATTGTCAGGTTGATTACACTGGCAGGCTCAGCGCCCATCTGCCGAAGGCCACCCGGCTGATCATGGTCAAAGCTGACGGGTCGGTCTCCATCCATGCCGACGACCGTGCCTACAAGCCGCTGAACTGGATGAGCGCCCCCTGCACCATGCGCGTGTCGCCTGGCGCGGACGATGAGATCAGTGAGGTCTGGGAGGTCTCCAATACGGGTGGCGACCTGCTGCGTATCCAGCTGTTCTCTGTCGCCTCTGACGCCAGCTATGAATTGGGCGTCGATCCCGGCCTGGAGAAAGACGGTGTGGAAGCCCATCTGCAAGTGCTGCTGGCTGCCAATCCGCAGGCTTTCGGGGTCGGGTGGCAGCTTGTCCAACGCGAGTATTTCACCCCGATTGGGCCGGTGGACCTGCTCTTCCGAGACGATTCCGGGGGCTATGTCGCAGTCGAGGTCAAGCGACGGGGAGAGATCGACGGAGTGGAGCAGTTGACTCGCTACCTGGAGTTGATGAACGCCGATCCGCTGCTCTCGCCAGTGCGCGGGGTATTCGCCGCCCAAGTGATAAAGCCGCAGGCCCGCGTGCTGGCGGGCACCCGGGGCATCGGCTGCCTACTGGTCGATTACGACGCCCTGCGCGGTTTAGATAATGCCGAGGACAGACTGTTTTAGAGGTCGCGCCAATAGGTTGCGGGTTAAGCGAGCGGCGGGAGAATGGTGTGATGGCAAGGCGGAGGAAAGAGGCGTAGCGGAACCTACGTCGATTGACGACAACGCAGCCAGCGCGCCATTATCTCGTTGCGAGCCAAGCCACCTATTGGCGCGACCTCTTAGTTAACCGCCAGCCTTACGGCGAAACTCGCGGGAGCCGCCCTGCCGGGAACGCTCCTGCGGTCCCTTCTCCTTGTGATGGCTACTATCGCCGACCCCGGCGTCACGCGCCTTCTTCTTGCCCAAGGCTTCCATCATCTTGGCTTTAAGATCATCGTTTTCCGGCATGCCCCCATCCTATCCACAGTCCCACCCCCGCGCAGTCAGGCATGATCCACCATGCCCCAAATCGTTAAGATCGACGCCCCTCAGCCTTCAACTCCCGCGACTTCAGCCCACCGAGAATCATCCGTGGACGGGCGGCAAGAAGTGCCGTTACCGCTGGTCAGAGCATTGGGGCGAACAGATCATCAGCGGTGACGATTGATTGGAAAACTCCCGAGTGCGCCGTCCGTTCTGGGGCATAGGTGGTGACAAGAGTCCAGTGGACGGCCTTCTTCGTCTTGGTAGCAGCCGTGAACACGGCCTTGCGGCGCAGCAGTTGCCGCTCAAGTGCGGCGTCCACGGCAAGATTCTCGGCGGTGTATTTCATCTCACACAGGTTGATCACATGATCGGCCCGGTCTAGCACCAAGTCCACCTGAGCCTTCGAGCCGTTGATCTCGCCCGACCAAGCGGCATAATCGACCAATACGCCGGCAATACCCAATGCCCTCCGTATCTGGTCCACATGCAGCAGCGCCACCATCTCAAAGGCATACCCGCTCCACGCGGTGTGCGATGGGGTCGGTGAGAAATGCAACCAGAAATTTTGATCGCGCGTGGACTGATCGCTCATGAAGCGCAAGTAGAACAGCGTGAAAAAGTCCACCAGTTGATAGATGGCGTCCCGAGACTTCTTGCCGACAGCGTGATATTTGCGGATAAATCCACTGTGCATCAGATCTTGCAGCACCTTGGTAACCCCTCCCCCATTGGTGAGATCGGTGGCTTCGATAAGCTCGGCCCGGGTCAAACCTCTGGCTTTGGTGCTCAACGCCGTGACGACCAAGATGTGATTGTCTGCGGGTTCAAATAACGAGTGGTAGAGGCTGGACAACTCGTCTCTGAGCACCGCTCCCTCGCGGAAGCAGAGCCGGTCAACATTCTGCGGAAGGCTGAACTGTGGTGTCAATAGATTTAAATAGTGCGGGACGCCGCCGAAGATCATGTACGCCTCAATCATCTGATAACGGCTCATCACCACGCCGGAGGCTTGGAAGAACTCTTCACACTCATTCAGGGTGAACTGCTGTAGATATAGGGCACCGGTGATCCGGTTGTGCAGTCCGCCGCGATTCTTGAGTAGCTTGTCCACCATCCACGATGTCGCGGAACCGCAGACGATCAGCAACAGATTGGATTGGAATGAACCCCACGAATTCCAGAAGTGGCCGAGAGCCTCCAAGAAACCGGATTTGCCGCTGGCCAACCACGGCAACTCATCCAAGAAGACGACCTTCTTGCCCTTACGAGTGTCGTCCTCGATCACGCTTCGAAGGGTCCGAAAGGCGTCTCGCCACGACTTAGCCTTGGGATAAAGTCGCCTACCGTACTCTGCAACAGCATCGTTGAATTCGGCGAGCTGCCCGGCGAAC
>JAISCH010000239.1 GCA_031265725.1 Propionibacteriaceae bacterium | reverse complement strand
CACGGCGGCGTTGGACCGGTGCAAAACTGAGCCAAGTTACGAACGGGCGAGCTATGGGCGTGACGAAGACCATTATTGATGCCACCACTATGTAGGGTACTATGGGTGGTATGGTGAAGACCAGCGTGTATCTGGATGAGGCCCAGAAGGAAGACTTGGAGAAGGTCGTCACTTTGACTGGGCGCTCGCAAGCGGACCTGATCCGCGACGGCATAGAGCAAATCGTCGCCCAGCATCTGCGCAAGCGTCCGGCTATGACTGCTCACGCCAGTGGTGCGACAGTGCTGGATCGGGCGGATGAGTTGATGAGCGGATTCGGGAAATGAGGCTGGTGGCCGATACCTCGGTCATCGTCGCAGCCATCGTGGACAACGAACCCCGGCATGCGCAGTGCCTCGCCGTTCTGGAGTCCGCCACCCATGCGTATATCACGCCACAAGTGGTGACCGAGACCTGCTGGCTGCTGAGCGCTGCAGGCTACCGGCGGGCTGCCATCGACTTCCTCTCAGATGTGGCCAGTGGTTTCTTTGAATTGGTCAATCCGGAGCCGTCTGACTATGTGCGAGCCGGGCAGTTGATCGACTCCTATGCCGGGACGATGCGGCGGAAGAAGCCCAAACCGGGTTCGATAGATTTGGCCGACGCAATGAACGTCATTGTCGCCGCCCGCCAGGAGACCACGATCCTGGCGACCTTGGATCAGGATTATCGTGGGTTGAAGCCGCTTGTCGGGCCAGCTTTCTTCACCCTGCTCCCGGACGACGAATAGCCGGGCGATCAAGCTCCGGGACGGAACTTGCGCCGCTTCGGCGGCACCAAGTCTCCGGCTGGCTCGTCATAGCCGATCCAACGCACTCGTGACGAATCCACCGTGAAAGTAGTTACGCTAGCCAGCCGGGCCTGACGACGGCGTGGATCATGGACCAAGCTCTTGCCCTGGGCGGCCTGCCGGGCCATCCAGATAGGCAATTCATGGCTAACGATCAGCGCGTCACCACCGGCCGCAGCGGCGATTTGATAGGCGTCCTTGATAGCGGCGTGCATGCGGGCGGCAATCGTCAGATACGGCTCACCCCAACTCGGGCGCAGCGGATTGCGGAATGCCCACCAATTCATCGGATTGCGGAAAAGTGCGTAATCCCTGCTGAAAGACACTCCCTCGAAGACGTTGCCAGCCTCGATGAGCCGTGGATCAGTCTTCACTTCCAACTCTGGATGCTTGGCGGCAATCGGCACCATCGTCTCCAAAGCCCGCTGCAAAGGCGAACTGACCAAATAGACCAGGTTCGCGTCAGCGAAGTAATCCCCCAAGCGGGCAGCCATTTGTTGACCGAGGTCGCTCAACCCGTAACCGGGCAGACGCCCATAAAGCACAGCCTGGGGATTGTGAACTTGCCCGTGGCGTACCACCTTGACAACACTCATTATGGCCTTAACTGACCCCCGCCGACACGGCGAGGTCTGATCTTAGCGGCCGGCGCGGCGACGCTGGATGCGAGTGCGCTTGAGTAGCTTGCGGTGCTTCTTCTTCGCCATCCTCTTGCGACGCTTTTTGATGACCGAACCCACTGATAGACCTCTCAACTCTTCCCTGACCGACCAAAGCGGCCAGTCAACTACCAAAGTCTAGTCGAGGCGACGCATAAGGCGGAAATCGCATCTCACCAAGATGTTGAGCGAGGTGACGTCACTCGCCGCTGTCGTTGCCTGAAAGGAACGCGATGAGCGGATGCGACGCTGCCGCAAGCATCACAGTGCGACTGCGACCCCAGCCTGGCCGTAGAGAGTGGCGACACATTCAGCGATATGCGCGCGGAAGACGGGACGAAGAATCGTCCGCTCAGCGGTCTCGGGTGGAAGGAACCGCGCCAATTGGGTCGTGAAGGCAGCATCCTCAACAATCTGTGATAACTGCGCGATCCGCTGACGACCGGAAACGAAATCCGCTGCGGCATGGTAGTCAGCGATCTTCTGCTCGAGAAGAGCCGGGAGTTGCCCGGTATCGAAACCAGGTTGCGACGAGATCCAGCGCAGATCCCAGAGGTCGCGATAACGGATGAACCGCGATGTGACGAATGCCTTCAGTTTGTCGGCGCAGATCTCCTCCAACGTCTCACAGATCACCAGAACATCGGAATACGAAGTGGGCAGCCCGGAATACCGGACCTGAAGGGCGTTGACAGAACGTGAGTGGGCTGGCACGTTGGCCACCTGGATGGAGATCCGCTGTTTAGGCAAGTCGCGGCGGGCTTGGGCTGTGACTACCTTGATCTTCCACGTCTCAACTGTGACTGGTCCGCCGAAATCCTGGAGCTCTGGCGGAGTCACCTCCACTTCGACACCATAACGGCTGGTCAGCGCGTCAGTCAGCAGGGTGGCAAGTTCACCGAAGTCGGTTGCTTGGAAAGTCGGCCCGGAGCAGAAATCCAAGTCTTCGCTGTATCGCTGTGAGCGGTAGCACATCCGCAGACATGTGCCACCTTGAAACGTGAGCCTTTCCAGATATCCCGCTTCGTCCATTGTGTTGAGAATCTCATAATGAAGGAGTTCTTTCTCAATGACTGGCAGCATGGTTGTCTGCCCGCTCCGCACGGCCAATGACTGAGCGAATTCACGGAAATCGAGTAACTGCTCAGGCATGGCTTCCCTCCTCCACAACCATATCCAAGTTGCGCCTGGTGCGACGCAGGTTATCCAGAGCGTAAGCCTCGGTGGCGATCGGGAGTGGATGCCCCGGGCGTTCGAGTGTGTTAGCCCGGATCTCGGCCGGAGCAGCCCGTGTATGAGTAAACTCGACCACTCCATAAGGAGTGTGGAATGTTCCCTTGCCACCAGTAGTCATCAAAGTGATCCTCCCCACTGGGATTTGCGAGATGGCACCCCACTGGGACAGTGCCGACTCCAGACTCTCGAAAATATGATCGCCCCGGCGCAAAGCCATAGCGACATCCTCAATGGTTGTTCCCCCGATACGTGAGCTGTACGCGAAAATGTAAACGCCTTGTGCTGCCCGGATGAGCACACCCTTCAACGCCAACCGTTTCACAGTCTGATCAAGGTTGTTGCCGCTCTCATGGAACACCTTGGCCAAATCACGCTTACGATAGACATACTTACCACGCCGATCCCACTCGACCAATCGAGTCACAGCATCCTGAGTCTTCACAGACCCAATAATAGTGAAAATTGGTACAACTTTGTACCAATCAGCTTCACTCAGTACGGCAAAACCGTTTAGTCCAGCAGATTGGACGGACGCAGTGCTAAGGAGATCACATAAAACATGACCGTAGCGGCGCGTATCGACTCTTGCAGAGTCTCATCCACTCAATCAACTCACTGACAAACACGAACGCTTGCCAGCCTCGCCTCAATCGTGACTAGAAAGAACGTTTGGTGAGTAGACAGCAAACACAGTGAACCGGGGGCTTGAAAGGGGTC
>JAISCH010000236.1 GCA_031265725.1 Propionibacteriaceae bacterium | reverse complement strand
CCGCACCGCTCGCAGCATCGCCGCTTGACTAGATGACCGGTCAACCGTGCACACCGACCGGCATGCATTGTCGACAAGCGCCGTGGTAACCGCCAAGTAACTCTAGTAATATTTTTATTACACCGCCCGGTCCCTCTGGGGCCGGGTTTACTTCGTCCGTAATCGTGACCACTCAACCACCATCGGATCATTTGTCATATGCTCGGTGCAACGCGCGACGACGAATGCGGTGCGTGCCCCGGATCAAAGGAGAGTTGACGATGGCAACTGGCATAGGCATCATCGGCACGGGTGTTATTTCCAAGCAGTATTTCGACACCTTTGCGAAAATTAAAGAACTGACTGTCGTCGCCGTTGCCGATATCGACTTGGAGCGGGCCGAACAAGTGGCAGCGGCCAGGGGCACCACGGCGCTGACGGTGGAGCAATTGCTCGCAGACGACCGGATCGAGATTGTGCTGAATCTGACCGTCCCAGTCGCGCATGCCGAGGTGGACGCCCAGATCATCGCCGCCGGAAAGCATGTCTGCGCGGAGAAACCGCTCGCCCTCGACCTGGCCTCCGGCAAGGATATTTTGGCCAGCGCCGAGGCTGCCGGTGTCCGCGTGGCTTCCGCGCCGGACACTTTCTTGGGCACCGGGGTGCAGACCTCCATCGACTTGGTGCGCAGCGGACGTATCGGTGAGCCATTCGCCGCAACGGCGCTTTGGGGCTCGGCCGGCCCGGAACTTTGGCATCCAAATCCGGGCTTCTACTTCCAGCCCGGTGGCGGGCCGGTGTTGGACATGGGTCCGTACTACCTGACCGCGCTGGTGCAGTTGCTCGGCCCGGTGCGCAAGGTGCAGTCGAGCGTCATCCCGTTACGCCGGGAACGGGTCTTCGGTGCCGGACCCAACGCCGGACAGCCGGTGCCGGTGAAGGTGGACACCGCAGCGGCGGCGATCTTGGAGCATGTCGGCGGGGCGGTCACTTCAGTGACGCTCAGTTTTGAGACCTGGGGACACAACAACGAGCCGTTCTTCGAGGTTTACGGCAGCGCTGGCAGCCTGCGCGTGCCCGATCCGAACTGGTTCGACGGCACTCCGCTGATCTACGACGCCAGCGGAGTGGTCACTTCCGCCCAAGAATCCGAACGCGACTGGGAGCCTGTCCAGCCCAGTGCCGGTTTCCGTGCTGGTGGACGCGGAGTCGGCCTGCTCGACCTAGCCGAGTCGATCAAAGCTGGCGTGCCGCACCGGGCCAGCGGGGAATTGGCGCTGCATGTCTTGGAAGTGATGGCGGCGATCAGCGCTGGCGGCGCTGAGATAGCTTCCGCTCCCACCCCGGCCCCAGTCGTCGGCCTGCGCGATTTGAACTGAACTATTGTCGCCAGACACCCCGCGATAAGCATCGAATTCCCTCGATACAAGCACCACCATAACGCTGCTTGAAACGTCACTGGGAGAACTGCGCTAAATAGTGTCCGCAGTCCGGAGTATGCTCGTTGCCGTGGCCAAGCCTTACCGTACCGGCACTCGGCGCGTCACCTTGGAAACTGTTGCCAAGGACGCCCGAGTGTCAGTCTCCACTGTCTCGAAAGTCCTCAACGGACGTAGCGGGGTCTCGATGGCGACTCGTCGCGCCGTGGAGGAACGCCTGGAGAAGCACGGCTACTCCCCGCGCAACACTCCCAATATCGCCAAGACCATCGAAGTGGTCTTCTTCGAGTTGGACACCGAATGGATTCTCGAAGTGCTGCAGGGCGTTGACAAGGTGGCCCGGGAATTGGGGTGCAGCATCCTGCTCACCCGCTCGCATGACCTCCACTCCCCCGAACGCGGCTGGGCGGATGGTGTGGTGCAGCGTCGTCCACTCGGGGTGATCCTGCTCTTCTCCTCAGTCTCCGCCGCTGACAAGCGGCAATTGCGCAACCGTTCGATTCCTTTTGTGGTGGTTGACCCGGCTGGGAAACCCGATCCCGACATAGCCTACGTCGGTGCGCAGAATTGGGCGGGCGGCCTGGCCGCCACCGAGCATCTGATCTCGCTGGGCCATCGGGAGATCGCCATGATCAACGGGCCGGAGGATCAGCTTTGCTCACAGGCGCGAATGTCCGGATTCCGTGCTGCGATGGAGATGGCCGGGCTGAGTTGCCGTCCCGAATTCCTGCGTTGGGGCGACTTCCATCCCGAGGAAGGACGTTCCATCGCCGCCGAATTGCTCCAGCTCCCCACCCGTCCCACCGCCCTCTTCGCCGGAGCCGACTTGCAGGCGCTCGGGGTCTATCAAGCCGCTGGGGAACTCGGCCTGCGCATCCCCGAAGACCTCTCCGTGGTGGGCTTCGACGATCTGCCCATCGCCGCTTTGGCCTGGCCGCCGCTGACCACCGTCCGGCAGCCGATCCGGGACATGGCCGAGACTGCCGCCAGGGTCATCACCGAGCCGCCAGACCCGCAGCGGCAACGGCTCGAATTGGCTACCGAATTGGTGATACGGGCGTCGACTAGCCCCTGCGGAGCCTCATCCACTCAATCGGCTCCTACGAAAACATAAATGCTTGCCACTCGCCTAAATCGTGACGACTGCAGCACTGAAAATAGTTGCCGAACGCCCCGGTGAGGACTAGAATTTTCGCTAAGCTAGCGAAAACTTCAGGAATGCTAATGAACCCCTCGGCACCGTTGCCGTCCTGGCAGGACACCTCCAAAACAGCCGCTGAACGAGCCGCCGCATTATTGGCCGAAATGACCCTGCCGGAGAAGGCGGGCCAACTGTGCTGCACCTGGCTCGGCGTCGATTCTGCTTCGGGCATCGTCGCCCCGCATCAGGACGACATGGAGAATCATTTCAATCTCGATGAAATCCTCGCCCCCGGGCTCGGCCAGCTCACCCGTCCGTTCGGCACCGCCCCGGTCGAGCCATTGGCGGGAGCCAAAGCACTGGAGGCGATTCAGCGCACCATCGTGGCCAGCAATCGTTTCGGCATCCCAGCCATGTCGCACGAGGAGTGTCTGGCCGGTTTCACCGCTTGGCAGGCAACTTGCTACCCGGTGCCACTGGCCTGGGGAGCGACTTTCAACCCGCCGTTGATCCGCGAGATGGCGCAGCAGATCGGCACTCTGATGCGTTCCGTCGGCGCGCATCAGGGGCTTGCCCCGGTGCTGGACGTCAGCCGCGACCTGCGCTGGGGCCGTACCGAGGAGACCATCGCCGAGGACCCCTACCTGGTCGGCACTATCGCCACCAGCTACGTGCAAGGGCTGCAATCGGCCGGGATCGTGGCCACGCTGAAGCATTTCGCCGGGTATTCCACCACCCGCGCCGCCCGCAACCTCGCCCCGGCCTCACTGGGCAGGCGGGAGTTGGCCGATGTCATCTTCCCCCCGTTCGAGATGGCCGTGATCGAGGGCCAGGTCGGCTCGATCATGAACGCCTACAACGACATTGACGGCGTTCCGGTCGCGGCCAGCAGCGAATTGCTCACCGGCGTGCTGCGCGACCAATGGGGCTTCAGTGGGACGGTGGTGGCCGACTACTTCTCCATCGGCTTCCTGAAGCTGCTCCACGGTGTCGCCGAGACTTGGGGAGACGCCGCCAAGCTGGCGCTGATCGCGGGGATCGATGTTGAGATGCCCAATATCGCCGCATACGGCGCTGCCCTGATCGCAGAAGTCGAAGCCGGACGATTGGACGAGGCCTATCTGGACCGGGCCGCCCTGCGGGTGCTCACCCAGAAGGCCGAACTGGGCCTGCTCGATCCCGATTGGGACCCCACTCCCCCGGCCCTGCGCGACGATCCGGAGCACCCACTGGATTTCGACCCGCCGCCCAGCCGCGCCATCGCCCGGCAACTCGCTGCGGAGTCGGTCGTGCTGGTCCGCAATGCCGGGCTGTTGCCGCTATCGGCCCAAGCCAGCGGCAGTTTCGCGGTGATCGGGCCGGTGCTGAACGACCCGCTGGCGATGCTGGGCTGCTACTCCTTCCCCAGCCACGTCGGGATCAATCATCCCCAACTCGGTTTGGGCTTGGAGATACCGACCATGATTGACGCGCTGCGGGCCGAATTCCCGCAGGCCGACATTGCGGAGGCTGTCGGCTGCCCGACTTCCGAACCGGATCGAAGCGGCATCCCCGCCGCGCTGGAATTGGCGAAGTCCAGCGACCAGGTGTTCATCGTGGTGGGCGACCGGGCTGGCCTTTTCGGCAAAGGCACTTCCGGCGAGGGTTGCGACGCCCGCGACATGGCCCTGCCCGGCGTGCAGGCCGAATTGTTGGAGGCGGTGCTCGACCTCGGCCTGCCGACTGTCGTCATCGTGCTCTCCGGGCGTCCGTACTGCCTCGGCACCGCGCCCCAGCGCGCGCAGGCGATTGTGCAGGCGTTCTTCCCCGGTGAGGAGGGAGCCGGGGCTATCGCGGGCGTGTTGAGCGGCAGAGTCAATCCATCTGGACGACTGCCGGTGTCGATCCCCACCCATCCCGGCCCGCAGCCGTCCACCTATCTGGCCCCGCCGCTGGCGAACGCCTCCAAGGTCTCCATGATCGACCCGACCCCGGCGTATGGATTCGGGCACGGGCTGAGCTACGGCGAAGCGGTCTGGTCCGATTTCACCCCAGCCGACGACTCGCCGGTCTTGGTTCCCACTGACGGCGAGGTCGGCTTCAGCCTGCGGGTCTCCAACCCCGGCCAGCGGGCGTTGACCGAAGTGGTGCAGGTCTATCTGCATGATCCGGTGGCCAGCGTCGTCCAACCGGTGCAACGGCTGATCGGCTACGCCCGAGTCGAATTGCCGCCGACTGCCAGCAGACTGGTCCGCTTCACCATGCCGGTCGAAGTGGCCAATCACACCGGGCTGGAGTGGAAGCGCATTGTCGAGCCGGGCGCGTTGGAAGTCCGGCTCGCCCGTTCCAGTGCGGAGACGGTCTTCACCCTCCAACTGCGGCTGACCGGCCCAGTGCGCGAGCTAGGGCTGGATCGCGCCCGTCATCTGGGCGTGGAAATCAGCACTGACTAGTGGAAACGGCCGGGAGCCGGATTCCCTGACAAAAACGACCGCAGCGCTTCCCTACCAGGGAGAGAACGGCAAGCTCTAGCTCAGCCCAGAATCCAGCCGGGCCTCCCACAGCACGCGCTGCCGCAGCGGCTCGCGCACCACACAGTTGGCCAGGGCGAAAGAGTCCGCCAACGCGGCCAGCTCGGTCTCACCGAGACCGGCGAAAAGCCGCGCGTAGCTGGTGACCATCGGCTGCGCGAACAATAGGTGCGGCACCATCGTGTGTACCCAGTCCTCAGCGCCCCAGGGGTAGGGGTCGAAATCGGGGAAAAGTTTCGTCACTATTTCCACCAGCGGCCCAACAGTATCGGCCACCCGGTCGAAGTCAGCGCCCCAGTGGTCTGC
>JAISCH010000203.1 GCA_031265725.1 Propionibacteriaceae bacterium | reverse complement strand
CCGTCAGATCGGGCAGGTTGAGGATGCGATAGGTCAGGAAAACTCCCAACGCCATTAGCGCAAAGATCAACCCTTGTTCGATTGCGGAGATCACAGATAGTTCCTCAGAAGTGAATGTGTCGAGCTTATCAAGCTAGAAAAGCATACCGACCCCAGACGGTCGTCCAGGGTCGGCACACAATTCTGGGCTACAAGTCTGGGCTATTAGCCGACTGGTTTGCCCTGGCTGATGATCGAATCGGGCAACTTCACGCCCAGCTTCTCAGCCGCGTCCAAGTTGTAGATGATCTCCGTCTCAGTCACTTGCAACTGCGGAATCTCGCCGACGGCTTTGCCGTTCACCAGGATGTCCACCGCCATGTCGCCGGTGTGCTGGCCGAGTTTGTAGTAGTCGATGCCCCGGGCGGCGACGGTGCCCTTCTGCACCGAGTCAACATCGGAGGAGAAGAGCGGAATCTTGTTCTGCTGGCAGAATTCCACCACTGTGCTCATCGCGTTGACGACGGTGTTGTCAGTTCCGACGTGGATAGCGCTGACACCGGCTGCCTTCAGCGACTCCAAGCCCTGCATCAGCTCGGCCGAGTTGGCGACGCCAGCCGGGACGATCTCGACTGCGCTGCCCTTGGCTTCTTCCTTGAGCAGATCAAGCTGAACGACGGAATTCTTCTCAGTCAAGGTGTAAGGGAAACCCACTTTGGTGACCTTGTCCTTGCCCATCGCCTCTTGGATCAACGCGAGCGGATAGCCTTCCGGGTTGAGGTCGGAGGTACCGGCCACATTCGTGCCGGAAGCGTTCCAGTCCTTGACCAATTGCGCGGCGACTGGGTCGGTCACCCCGGCGTAGAGGATCGGACGATCGGAGACCGCGTTGACCATAGCGGCGGCCGAAGGGGTGGCGATGGCGAGGATCAGCTCAATGCTGGGATCGGCGGCGTACTTTCCGGCGATAGTCGTCGTGGTGGGGATTTCGGCCTGCGCGTCGTCCTCGACGTATTCGGCTTTCACCCCCTTGGCGCTCAATTCATCTTTGAATCCTTGGGCTATCGCGTCCAGCGAGGGATGCGCGACGAATTTGGTGATGGCGATCTTATAGGTCTTCTCCGGGGCGGGTTCCGGAGACCCCGACGCTACCACGGATGGAGCTGGCCCTCCACAAGCGCTGAGCGCTAACAATGCTGCGGTCAATCCGGCAGCCAAGGCGATTGATTTCTTCACAGGTTTACCTCTGGGTGAGTAGGATGATCCGATGGAAGATTAGCCCAGTCTCATAGGTTGAAACCAATTAGTTTACCTATTGGGAAATAACTGTTATCTGAGCGTAACAATCCGTCCCGCTCAAACCCCGCTCGAAATGCCTGGCCTGGCCCCCGTCCGAAGCTGTGTGAGCGGCGCTGAAATAGCAAGTCCGGCTGGGTGCAAGTTGAAAACTGTGATGAGATGGTAGTTGTGCTCGATTTAGCAGTGGACTATCCCATCCACACCCGCACCTTGGACAACGGCATGCGGGTCTGTGTCAGCCCGGACCAGCAGGTGCCGATCACGGCCGTGAATCTCTGGTACGACGTCGGCTCGCGCGACGAGGTGCCTGGACAGACTGGTTGGGCGCACCTGTTCGAGCACCTGATGTTCCAAGGCTCGGCCCGGGTGGCCTCCGGGGAACATCTGGACGCGCTCCAGGCAGTCGGCGGCTCGGCCAATGCAACCACCTGGTTCGACCGCACCAACTATTTCGAGACCATTCCGGCCCCGGCACTGGACCTGGCGCTCTGGCTGGAGGCCGACCGGCTGGACAGCCTGGCCCGCTGCCTGAGCGACGAGAGTGTGAACACCCAGCGCGACGTGGTCAAGGAGGAACGTCGCCAGCGCTACGACAACGTTCCCTATGGGGATTCGGTCGAGTACCTGATCTCCTTGGCATTCCCGCCGGACCACCCCTACGGCCACTCGACTATCGGCTCGATGACGGACCTCGACTTGGCCACCCGCTCATCGGCGGCAGCGTTCTTCACTCGTCACTACCGTCCTGACAACGCGGTGCTGACCATCTGCGGGGATGTGACAGTGGCCGAGGGCTTCCGCAAGGCCGAACGCTATTTCGCCGCCATCCCCAGCCTGGACTATCCCAAACGCCCGCCAGTCGAGCCGTTGCCGGGCTTGCGCGGGATTCCGCGCAGCGTCGTTCATGGCAATGTGCCCGCCGCCGCAGTCAGCTTCGTCTGGCGGCTGCCGGTGACCGACACCCCCGAATACGACGCGGCGACGATAGCGATGGCGATCTTGGGACAGGGCCTGACCAGCCGGTTCTACCGGAACCTGGTCCAGACGGAGCTATCCCAGGGAGCGCAGGCGGGCACCTTGGGCCTGGTCGGCGGCAATTCATTCGGCTTCGCCCAAGCCTTAGCGCTGCCATCGGTGTCGCCGCAGCGACTGGAGGAGGCGATGATCGCCGAAGTGGAGCAACTGCTCCAGCAAGGGCCGGACGAGGTGGAAGTGGAACGGGTGAAAATCCAGCAATTGCGCCAATTCCTCAGCGGTTTGGCCGATCTGGGCACTCGCGCCGACACGATCAGCGGCAGCACCCTGCTATTTGACGACCCCGCCCAGCTCAACCGCCGCCTGGATGAGCTAGCCAAGATCACTTGCGCCGATGTGCGGGACGCCTGCGCCGATTACCTCGATCCCCACGCCCGTGGCG
>JAISCH010000194.1 GCA_031265725.1 Propionibacteriaceae bacterium | reverse complement strand
ACGGCCCGGCACCTACTGACTCAGTGCCCAACATGGACGGATTCTCTAAACCCTTGGGTCCGATGATGGAACCGGACTGGCCGTTCTGATCCAGCACATACTCCAGCAAAGGGTCAGGGTTGGAGAGTTTCAACGTCAATTCCATCGGTCCGGAGGCGACGATTTCAGCCACATTGGCGAGGTACTGCCCAAACTGAGTGTTGGCTTTCCAATACTCCATAGAGGCCACGGCACCTTCAGCCGTCAACTCGGTGCCATCAGAGAATTTGACGCCCTCACGCAGCTTCAGCGTGAAGCTCAGCCGGTCCTCCGAATAGCCCCATTCGGTAGCCAATCCGGGAACTGCTTTGCCGTCTGCGTCATGGATGATGAGTGGATCGTAGGCGGGCCGGGTGAACCAGACCTGGGGTGAGCCGTTGCCGGTGAGCGCCGGATCAAGATTCATCGGCGTAGCCGAGGAGGCGATAGTGAGGACTTTCTCATCAGCCGCAGAGGTGCCCCCCCCCCATCGGATGGTGTTGAACAAGAGACGAGGGCGAGGGACAACACTGTCCCCAACGCCATTACGCCGACTTTCTGGCTTGATTTGAGTTTCATGGGTTTCCTTTCGATCACGTACTTTGCTGGGCGGATTGCTAGGCGAGGCTGGGGGTCTTGGTGAGCAGCGTGGCGAGGAAGCCTCGTGGCCCCGTCTCACGCAGCAGCTTGAGTAGTTTCAGATAGGGGGTGGTGAACGCGGGTTGCGCGGCAAGATCACCGAAGATGGCCGGATCGCGCAGGAAGGCGAGGTCATCGTCAGCCCGGAAGCTGGCGACAAGCTGCGGGGCGAGCCGGTCGTACAACTGGTTCAAGTCACCGGCCTGGGCGGCCAACTCCACGCGACGGACCCAGGCTGCCACGATGGCGATGGCGATCAGACAGTCTTGTCCGTGCTGCAACCGGGCGTTGACAACGGGCAGGACGAATTTCGGGATGCGGTCGGAGGCGTCAGTGGCCAGCCGGGCGTTGGTGTCCCGAATATAGGGGTTGGCGAAGCGGCTCAGCAAGGTCGTGGTGTACTCGTCCAGGTCGACGCCGGGAACCGCGCCGAGAGTGGGGATGCCCTCCTCGAAGTAACGCCCCATCAACTCGATCATCCGCGAGTCGTTGGCCGTCTGGTCCACCAATTCGTCACCGAGCAGCAGCCCGAAATGACCGAGAGCCTGATGAGCGCCATTCAGCAGCCGGAGCTTCATGTTCTCGTAGGGCACCACGTCAGCGGTGAGTTGGACTCCCGCCCGCTCGAACGCCGGACGCCCGGTGGGGAAGGTGTCTTCCAACACCCATTGCACGAACGGCTCACAGGGCACCGGCCAGCGATCCGTCACCTGGTAGGTGTCGCGCAGATAGGCGCGGTCGGCCTCGGTGGTGACCGGGGTGATCCGGTCAACCATTGAGTTGGGGAAGGCGACGTTACTGGCGATCCAAGCGCCCAGACCGGGCGAGAATAGCTCAGCGAATCCGCAGACAGCCCGCCGGGCCACATTCCCGTTGCCGGGCAAGTTGTCGCAGCACATCACGGTAAACGCCGCGATGCCAGCGTCACGTCTGCGCTGCAGCGCCTCAGCGAGGAAGCGGAAGACCGTGGTGGGAGGAAGCTCTGGATCAAGGTCGGCCTGGATCGCCGGATTGTCGGCGTCAAACTCGCCAGTGGAGTCGGAGATGTTGTAGCCACCCTCGGTGATCGTCAGCGAGACGATCCGGGTAGCCGGATCAGTGAGCCGGGCCATCACCCGAGCGGGATTCTCCGGGGCCACCTCCATCCCAACGATGGAACGAATCGTGTGGGCATCCCGTACCCCGGTGTCGAGATTCTGCAACAGCGTGTAGCTGAAATCCTGGGCGGCCAAGGCGTCGCGCATCTGGGCGTCTTGGGGGAGCAGCCCAACCCCCCAGTAGGCCCAATCAGTCTCTCGGTGCCCCAACAACTGATCGAGGTAGGCGGCCTGATGCGAACGGTGGAAATTGCCGACACCGATATGGACCAGGCCCGGGGTGAGCCGCGAACGGTCGTAGTCGAAGCTGGAGATCATTGCTGCGCGCTCTCGATCATGGCCTGCATCGGGCCGGTTGCCGAGTGGTCCCGCCAGAAGTCGAGACGATCAGCGAGCCGATGCCCGATCACCTCGGGCTGGGTATCGACCACCTTGGTGAGCATCGTCTCAGGGGTGAAGGCTGGCCATTCGCCAAGCTCAGCGCTGGCTGGGTCGCCGGTGGTGATGAAGTTGGCCCAGGCTGAACTGGCCCCTTCGGCAACAGCAACAGCCTCCGAATCGGTGGCGATTCCCGCGCCGAGCAGTTCGTCCACTCCGGGGGCGTCCAGGTTGTTCCACCAGATCGGCAGGTCAACCAGATGGGCCGCGCCCAACCCAGCGACGTGCGACTTCCAGGCGAATTCGTAATGGAAGACGCGGTTACCGGCTGCGGCATAGGTCAACGCCAACTCGCGGCAGGGCTGGGTCCAGTTGTGTTCGGTGGCGATCAACTCCATCGCGTCGGCAGTCGGGATACCCCGGTAGAGTTCCACTGCCTGCGCCACATCGTCCTCGGCCAGATAGAGACGCAGGTATTGCTCAAGCGTCACGCTCGAATCGGCCGACCAGCCGGTGAAATTGAACAGGCGGTTCTCTTCGGAAGTGGTACCGATCATCAGGTCAACACCGTTCTTCGCGCCGGTAGCCAGGTAGTCAAGTGGCTTGTCCGGCAGCGACACCTCATCGGTGACGCAGGGGAAGGTCGGCCGGGAGATGCCGTTGGCGCGCTGGACGGCGGCAATCCGCAGCGTCGATAGCTCACGCAGTTTCTGGACGAAATCGGCGGCGGGGTCCAAGCCGAATTGCCCGGCGAGTTGATTGGTGAGCTTTGCTGCATCCCGCACAGTTGTGGTCACGCCGATATGACCGCTCTCTACGATTGCCCGGGCGAAAAGCCACTTGCTGAGCGGGGAGACCAGCAGCGCCGCCACCGACATGCCGCCTGCTGATTGACCGGCGATAGTGACGCGGGAAGGGTCGCCGCCGAATGCTGCGATATTGTCCTGCACCCAGCGCAGCGATTCGATTTGATCCAGCAGGCCGAAGTTGGCCTGGCCCCGGGACAGATAGAGCCCGCCGAGGATGCCGAGCCGATAGTTGATGGTGACCACCACAATGCCGTGGTCGCGGGCGAACTTGACCCCGTCCGTCCAACTGCCGCTGCCCGATCCGCAGAGGAAGGCCCCGCCGTG
>JAISCH010000150.1 GCA_031265725.1 Propionibacteriaceae bacterium | reverse complement strand
TGTGGCTGGGGCAGGTGAGCGCCCCGGCCACACCGCCCAATCCGACCAGAAAGGACGCTCAATGCCCGAGACGGTGAACAACCGAGCCGCTGCGCCACCCGAGGACCCGAATCCGGTGGTGGAGATGAAAGGAATATCGATCACCTTCCCAGGGGTGAAAGCCTTGGACGAGGTGGATTTTAGGATGTTCCCTGGCGAGGTCCACTCCTTGATGGGCGAGAACGGGGCGGGCAAGTCCACCCTGATCAAAGCGCTCACCGGCGTCTATGGCATTGATTCCGGAGTGATCTGGCTGAACGGTGGGAAGGTAGCCTTTTCCAGCCCGGCGCAAGCGCAAGCCGCCGGGATTTCCACCGTCTACCAAGAGGTCAACCTGCTGGGGAATCTGACCGTCGCGGAGAACGTCATGCTCGGCCGGGAACCCAGATTCGGGGCCGCTATCGATTGGCGGGCTACCCGCAAGCGGGCGAAAGAGGTATTGGAACGGCTCAACCTCGACATAAACCCCAACTCACTGCTCAATTCTCATTCGCTGGCGATTCAGCAGTTGGTCTCCATCGCCCGCGCCCTCGATTACAACGCTTCCGTCTTGGTCTTGGACGAGCCGACCTCGTCACTTGATGTTGAAGAAGTGGCCGAACTCTTCCGGGTGATCCGCTCGCTCACTGAGCAAGGGGTGGCGATCCTGTTCGTCAGTCATTTCTTGGACCAGGTCTATGAGATCTCCGACCGCATCACCGTCCTGCGCAATGGCCGCATGGTCGGGGAGTACCTCACCGACGAATTGCTGCGCATCGACTTGGTGCAGGCGATGATCGGCAAAGAATTGTCCACCTTGGAGGAATTACAGAATCGGTCCCATGCCGCTGACCCGGACACCGAGGAGCAAGGCCCCTATCTGGCGGCATCCCAGTTGGGACGCAAAGGCGCGATCCGTCCCGCTGACCTGGCCATCGCCCCTGGAGAAGTGGTCGGTTTCGCCGGGCTGCTCGGCTCCGGTCGTACCGAATTGGCCCGGTTGCTCGGCGGCATCGACCGGGCCGACTCCGGAACTATCAAAGTGGCGGGAAAGCGCTCCCGCATCCGTACCCCGCGCCAGGCCATTGCCAGACGTATCGCCTATTCCTCGGAGAATCGGCGCGAGGAAGGCGTGGTCCACGATCTATCCGTGCGGGACAACATCATCTTGGCCCTGCAAGCCGACCGGGGCTGGTTTCGTCCCATCTCCAAGAAGCGCCAAGAGGAACTGGTCAACACCTATATCGAGGCGCTGAACATCCGTACCCCATCGCCGGAGCAACGGGTGTCCAACCTGTCCGGCGGTAATCAGCAGAAAGTGTTGCTGGCGCGCTGGCTGGCGATCGCCCCCAGGTTGTTGATCCTGGACGAGCCCACTCGTGGCATCGATATCGGTGCCAAAGCTGAGATTCAGAAACAGGTGGTCGGCCTGGCTGAGAACGGGATGAGCGTCATCTATATCTCGGCTGAGCTTGAGGAAGTGCTCCGGCTCAGCCATCGGATAGTGGTGTTGCGGGACCGGCGGATGGTCGCTGACATTCCCAATGTCGACTTGAACCTGGATTCCGTGTTAGCGATCATCGCCGATGGTACGCAAGGAGAGTTGGAAGAGGTTAGCGGATGAACTGGGCAGTGAAAGTAATCTCGAACCGGCTGTTCTGGCCATTGGTCATCCTGCTGGTGCTGATCGGGCTGAACGTGGTCGCAGTGCCGGACTTCCTGTCCATCACCATCCACGACGGGCATCTCTTTGGCTCGCTGATCGACATCTTGCGCAATGGTGCGCCCACGTTGATCATCGCCATCGGCATGACTTTGGTGATCTCCACTCGCGGTATCGACCTGTCAGTCGGCTCGGTCTGCGCCATAGCTGGAGCGGTCGCCTGTGCGATCATCCTCTCCTCGCCCACTCCCGGAGACCCTGGAGTGGTCACGGTGGCCGTCTTGGCGGCGCTGGGAGTGGGGCTGGCCATCGGCGTTTTCAACGGATTGCTGGTCGCCGTCACTGGCATCCAGCCGATCATCGCCACCTTGATTCTGATGACGATGGGACGCGGCATCGCCATGCTGATAACGGAGGGGCAAATCCTGACGGTGAATTCCCCGCCCTTCAAATTCCTCGGCTCGGGTTTCGTCCTCGGCCTGCCGATAGCCACCGTGATAGCCGCAGTGCTGTTCGTCTTCGCAGCGGTGATGACCCGGCGCACAGCGCTCGGCCTGTTGATCGAGTCGGTCGGCGTCAACCCGGAGGCCAGCCGTCAAGCCGGAGTACGGGCGCGCGGGCTGCTCTTCACGGTTTACGCCTTCTCTGCCGCACTTTCGGTGATCGCCGGCATCATCATGACCGCTAACCAGACCGCTGCGGACGCCAACAACACTGGTCTTTTCATCGAATTGGACGCGATCCTGGCTGTGGTCATCGGCGGCACGTCACTGGCTGGCGGCCGTTACTCATTGATCGGCACGTTGGTCGGCGCTCTGGTCATTCAAACCTTGGTGACCACTGTCTACACTGTCGGAATCCCGCCAATCGCCACGATGGTGTTCAAGGCCGCCGTGGTCACCGTGGTCTGCCTGCTCCAGTCGCCCACCACGAATCAGGCTTTGGAACGATGGCGGAGCAGGCGTAACCGAGTGTCGGCAATCAGCGTGGAGGCAGCGAAATGAGCCAGACTCTTACTACCGCGCCGTCCGGGCTGCGCCGGGTCGTCGACACAGTGGTTGACATCCTCACCTCGCCGAAGACCGGCCCGGTGACGGTGACCGGAATCCTCTTCGTGATCATGTTCCTCGCCGGAGGTTTCAGCTTCAAGCGCTTCTTCTCCGGGCAGGTGTTCCTCAATCTGTTCATCGACAACTCGTACATGATCGTGCTGGCCGTGGGGATGACTTTCGTGATCCTGACCGGCGGCATCGACCTGTCGGTTGGGGCGGTCGTCGCCTTGTCCACCATGATCGCGGCGAGCATGCTCCAAGCCGGTTGGTCCCCGGCGTTGGTCATCCCGATCATTCTGGTCGTCACGTCGGCGTTGGGGTTGGCGGTCGGATTGATGGTGCATGTCTTCGGGGTGCAGCCGTTCATCGCGTCACTCGCCGCGATGTTCCTGGCCAGAGGTCTGTGTTACATCATCTCCAACGTCTCGATCAGCATTGACGACCCCTTCTTCCGGGCGATGGCCCTCACCCGGATCCCGGTGGGTCCGAAGATGAGCATCACGCCGTCGGTGATCATCGCCCTGGTGGTGCTGGTCATCGGCATGCTGGTCTTGCAGTACACCAGTTTCGGGCGCACCACCTACGCCATCGGCGGGAACGAGCAGTCCGGCATGTTGATGGGGCTGCCGGTCGCCCGCACGAAAGTCCTGGTTTATGTGGTCTCCGGCTTCTGCTCCGGAATGGCCGGAATCCTCTACGCCTGCTACACGCTGTCCGGATATTCGCTGACAGCGGTGGGAACTGAGATGGATGCCATCGCGGCGGTCGTCATCGGGGGTACTCTGTTGACCGGAGGTTACGGCTTCGTTCTGGGTTCGATGTTGGGAGTGCTGGTGTTGGGACTGATTCAGACCATGATCAGCTTCCAGGGCACTTTGAGCTCTTGGTGGACGCGCATCTTCATCGGCGCGCTGCTCTTCATCTTCATCGTGCTGCAGAAGATGTTGACCGCCAGACGTACTTAGCTGCCGACAACAATCAGGAGCGGACGCCAAGGTGAACGGCGATGACAGGGTGAAAGCGGCCACTATTTTTGATGTGGCGAGACTGGCTGGGGTGTCCCATCAGACCGTCTCCAGGGTGCTAAATGACCTTCCCAACGTCCGTCCGGCCACTCGGGAGCGAGTGGAGCGGGCCATCAAGCAGTTGCGCTACATCCCGTCTCCGGCCGCCCGGGCGTTGGTCACCAGACGATCGCGCACCATCGGATTGATCACCACCGGCACGCCCGAATTCGGTACGTCCACCACCAGCGTCGTTTTCAACGAGGCGGCGCGGGAGGAACGCTATGCGGTGATCACCGCTTCGTTGCTGCAAGCCGATGCGGCCAGCCTGCGGCAGGCAGCGGAGGTATTGGTGCGGCAGAATGTGGAGATGGTGGTGATGATCACTTCCAACGCTTCCACGCTGGCCATCATGCAGAGCCTGGAATTGGGCGTGCCCTTCCTGGCCGTGGCCTCGCAGGGCAGCGGGGTGCACCGGGTCTTCCTGGACCAATATTCGGGGGCGGTGCGGGCCACCCGTCATCTGATCGAATTGGGCCATACCGAGATCAGGCACTTGGCCGGGCCACAGGTCTCGATGGACGCTTACGAGCGGGCGCGCGGTTGGCGCGACACCATGAGCGAGCACGGCCTAGTGGCCCATGAACCACTGGTCGGGGATTGGAGCGCGGACAGCGGCTATCTGCTGGGCAAGCAGTTGATCGCCGACGATCGTTGCGGCGCGGTGTTCGCTGGCAACGACCAGATGGCCCTGGGAATGATCCATGCCCTGCTGGAGTCCGGCCTGCGTGTCCCCCAAGATGTGAGCGTGATCGGTTTCGATGACATCCCGGACGCCGCCCATCTGAATCCGCCGTTGACCACTATGCGCCAAGATTTCGCCCAACTAGGCCGCGACGCAATGACGATGGTGCTGACCGTCCTCCGCGATGAGACCACCGGCGACCCCTTGCCAAGAGTGCCCACCCTGGTAGTGCGAGACAGCACCGCCCCACCGGGCCGTTGAAGTTCGTCAGGCGCTGCACGCTGAGTTGAGGCGTGCCTCAAGGCGTACGGAAGCTGGTCCGGAGCTTTTGGTTAGCTGCTGTCCGATTCGGCGTTGAGCAGGGGGCCGGTCACGATAAACTTAAGCGCCGGTAAGTCTGAAGGAGTGTCCCGTGAACGAAGCGTGGTCGAGTGTCTATTTGCAAGCCCTGTCCCTGATCGAGGGCGTTGAGCCGCGCATCGCGGCGGCTACCCGGCAGGAACTCGCTGACCAGCGTTCCTCGCTCAAGCTGATCGCCAGTGAGAACTATGCGTCTTTGCCGGTGTTGGCGACTATGGGTACCTGGCTCTCGGACAAGTACGCCGAGGGCACTGTCGGGCATCGTTTCTACGCCGGTTGCCAGAACGTCGACACGGTTGAGGCGGTCGCCGCCGAGCATGCCCGCGAGTTATTCGGGGCTGACTACGCCTACGTCCAGCCGCATTCCGGGATCGACGCTAATCTGGTCGCCTACTGGTCGATCCTGGCTCACCGGGTCGAGTCGCCGACGTTGCAGCGGTTGGGCGCTAAAACGGTGAACGACCTGTCGGAAGCGGACTGGGAGGAATTGCGGCTGGCTTTCGCCCAGCAACGGGTGATGGGGATGA
>JAISCH010000107.1 GCA_031265725.1 Propionibacteriaceae bacterium | reverse complement strand
AAGCGCACGGCGTGCCTCGACATTGAATTCAATCAGTTTTGCCATTGCTTTCGGCAATCCTTCGTTTGTTTGGACATTGGTCAATGTCTTGGCCGATGCCCGCGACGGACGATGCCGACACTCTCGCGCCGACGATCTCATCAAGCCAGACGGTGGCACTCTCACTAGGAGAGTGCTAACTACATGTTTAGCACTCTCACTAGGAGAGTGCAAGTGGAAAGAGAGGTCTGGATTGGAGTTTGTCCCAAAACTGGGGGAGTGGGACCAACTCCGGGTTGGCTGTCGGCTTCAGCGGGCTACCCGGACCAGCTCGGCCAGCGGATGCTCGGCGGGGAGGTCGAAGAGGGCTTCAACACCGTCGAGGCCGTCTCCGTGGGCTGGGTAGGGCTGGAACCCGGGCCAACGTTCAGTCAGCTTGGACACGCAGGCCCGCATGATGGGCTCGGCTTTGAATACCCCGCCGATGAGCGAGATGCGCGGGGAGTCCAAGCCGACGTTGGCCACAGCGGCGGCGGCGGAACAGGCCAATTCGGTCCCGGCCTGGGCGCAGACCTGGGCGCAGACCTCGTCGTGGTCAGCGAGTCGGGCGACCGCCTTGGCGAATCCGGCGATGCGGCGCACCCGGTCCGGGTCGGTCTGCAGCTTGATGTAGGCGTCTTCGAGCGCCGGGAATTCCCTGGTCACCACCTCGGTCAACGCGGTGGCCGGGCCGCGTCCGTCGAAAGCCCGCATCACCTGGTCCAAGCCGAGGCGTCCGATCCAATATCCCGACCCGGCGTCACCGATGAGATTGCCCCAGCCGTCCACCCTGGAGTGTCCTAGCGGCCCGACGCCGAGGGTCACCACACCGGTCCCGGCAGCGCTGACCACGCCGTGCTGGTAGCCCATCGCGCCGAGGAACGAGGTGACCGAGTCGTGCGCCAAGACTACCGACCGCACCCCGGCCGGGATGAGCGAGGCCAGCAACTCGGCCGGATCGGCTTCGACGGCGGTCAGCCCGGTGGTGCCGATGGCGACTTGGTCAGGGGTTATCCCGAATTGTCCCGCTGCCGCCTGGATGACCTCAGCCAATTGCGGAAACAGCGGGACGTTCGTCCGAATGCCTGGGTAGGTCGCGCTAGCGCTCCCGGCCCGGACTTTGATTCCGGTCTGGCCGGAGTCGATGGCCAGCTTCGTCATGGCTATCCCTTCACTGAGCCGGCCATCAGGCCGCCGACGAAGTACTTGCCGAGCAGCACATAGATCAACAGGGTCGGCACCGAGGCCAGGAAGGCGGCCGCCATAGTGATGCCGTAGTCGGTCATGATCGAGCCTTTGGCGATCATGTTCAAGGTGACGGTGACCGGGGCCTGGGTGCCAGGGTTGCCGCCGAAGAAGACCGCGAAGAGGAAGTCGTTCCAGGCCGAGGTGAACTGCCAGATCAGCACCACCACAAAGCTGGGGATGGAGATCGGCAGCACCACGTTGCTATAGGTGCGCAGCATTCCCGCGCCGTCCACCTTGGCGGATTCAATCAACTCTTTCGGCACCGACTGGTAGTAGTTGCGGAAGATCAGCGTGGTGATCGGGATGCCGTAGATCACATGCAGCAAGATCAACGACGGCGTGCCCTGGGTCAGCGGGGTGTACTTCCACAGCTCGGTCATCATCCGGTAGAGCGGCACCATCACCGCCTGGTAGGGGATGAACATGCCGAACAGCAACAGGGTGAACACGACATTGGCGTAGGGGAAGCGCCAGCGGGAGAGCACGAATCCGTTCATCGAGCCGAGGAACGACGAGATCACCGCAGCCGGGACCACCATCAGCAGGGTCCGGCCCAGCGCCGCGCCGATGCTCGGGTTGGCCTTGGCCAGGTCGTCACCGAAGAAGGCGGTCAGCCAGTTGTCACCGATGAATTCCTGCGGGAAGATCCAGGCCCGGTCTGGTGAGGCGTCACCGATGCCCTTGAAACTGGTGATGACCAGCACGTACACCGGGATCAGCACGACGATCAAAAAGAAGAACAGCAGCAGGTAGCGGACCAGGCGGCCCCAATCGAAACCGCCTTTCTTCTTATCGGCGCGCGCTGCCGGGGCGTTGTCGAAAGCGGTCAGGCCCGGACTGGGCAGTGTCGAATTACTCACTTGTCCTCCTTAGCGACATGCACCAGGTAAGGCACGATGAGTACCAGGATTATCAGCAGCAGCACCACGCCGACGGTGGAGGCCAGCGCGTAGTCGCCGGAGTTCAGGTAGAACGCCATGTCCACGGCGGGGACTTTGGTCGGGTAGTAGGTGTATCCCCCGGTGATCGCCACCACCAGGTCGAAGATTTTCAACGACATGTGGCCGAGGATGATCAGTGCGCTGAGGGCGATGGGGGACAACTGCGGGAAGAGCACATAACGGTAGATCTTCCACTCGCTAGCCCCGTCCACCCTGGCCGCTTCGCGCAACTCGTCGGGGATGCCCCGGAAGCCAGCCAGGAACAGCGCCATGATGTAGCCCGCCATCTGCCAGATGGCCGGCATGGCGATGCCGAGGATGCCCCAGTCCTGGTCGGTGATCCAGCCGTTCTGCAGTCCGCCCAGGCCGATGTACTGGAAGAGCCGGTTCAAGCCGGACGCCTCCTGGCCGGTGGATGAGTTGAGCAGCCACTGCCACACCACGCCAGCGGCCACCGAGGAGACCGCCATCGGGAACAGGTAGAGCGAGCGGAACACGCCTTCGGCCTTGGACCGCCGATCCAACAGCCAGGCCCAGAGGAAGCCGAAGAACATCGTCCCGGCGATGAAGGCCAGGGTGTAGACCAGCAGGTTGCGCAATGAGTGCAAGAAATCGGGGGAGGTGAGCAGGGTGGCGTAGTTCTCCAACCCGACGAAGTGGCTCTCCTGACGGCCAGTGGCCTGGGCGAGCTCGTGGATGTCGGTCATCGAGGTCTGCACTGACCCGAAGATCAGGTAGTAGACGAAGATTCCGATCAGGATGAGTGACGGCGCGATCATCAGGACCGGTGGCCCGTAGGCTTTCAGTTTCTTCATTGAGTGCCTTGCTAGTGGTTTGCGACGATTATCGCGCCCTTGGATCAGGCTGGCGCAGCGTCTTGATATCCCCGTCGGCTATTGCGCCGCCAGCCCTGGTTCAGTAAGTAGCTGCGGCCCCGCGCCGAAGGAACGCGAGGCCGCAGCTCATCAGTTCAGAACCTACTTGTAGGCCGCCACTAGGGCTGCCTGCAGCGTGGCCACGTCCTCAGCGCCCATCTTGGAAGTGGTGAACTTCGAGACGGCGGTGTTGGTGTCGTTGCCTTGCTTGATGGTCGCGGCGGCTCCGTGCTGGATGGAACCGACGATGGCGTCACGCGCGAAGGAGGCGGCAGCGGACTGCTGGTACTCCGAGAAGCCCTCAGCGGCCAAGTCGATGTCGGTGCGCGCCGGGATGGAACCCTTCACCTTGTTGAAGGCGATCTGGCCTTCCTTGGAGGAGATGTTGTCCAGCCAGGCCTTTGCGCCATCGGGGTGCGGTGCGCCCTCGGTCAGCGAGAAGGAGTCAGCCAGGAAGTCGAAGCTGCCCTCAGTGCCCGGAGACGCTGCGTAGAGGTAATCCTTGCCAGCTATCAAGCTCTTGGAATCCAGCAGTGCCGGAACCCAGTCGCCCATGATGTTGAAGGCCGCAGTGCCGTCGAGCACCTTGGTGGTGGCCGGTTCCCAGTCGATAGTGTCACGGTCGGCGTTGGTGAAGCTCATCAACTTGGCGAAGTCTTCCAGAGCCTTCTTGACATCGGCACCCGCCCAGTCGGTAGCGCCGTTGAACAGGCCGTTGTACTTCTCCGCGCCCAGATCGGCGAGCAGCACCGTCTCTAACAGGTGGACTTGGGTCCAGGTGTTGCCGACGGCCAATGGAGACTCGACGCCAGCCTTCTTGCACTTGTCCAGCGCAGTGGCGAAGTCAGCGATGGTGGCGTAATAGGCATTCGCCGTGTCGAGGCCGCACTTCTCCAGCACCGGGACCGAGGCCCACAGCACGTTGGCGCGGTGGACGTTGGACGGGATGGTGTAGATCTTGCCCTCAGAGGTGAGCAGGGTGATCAATGACTCCGGGAAGACGGTGGTGAGGCCGAACTCGGAGTACAACGCGGAGACATCGGTCACCTGACCGGCCTTGATGTAGTCCTGAGCCTCGGCACCAGCGTGGACCTGGAAGGAGTCGGGCGGGTCTCCGGCCTGCAGCCGGGACTGCAACAGCTCTTTGGCTGAGCCGCCACCGCCGGCCACGCCGCCGTTGACGAATTCCACATTCGGGTACTTCGCCTTGAGCACGCCCTCCAGGGCAGTCAGGCCAAGAGCCTCGGAGCCGGAAGTCCACCAAGTGAAGACTTCGGATTGGGTGGCAGTGTCAGCAGGAGGAGCCTCACCACCACCGCTGGATGGAGGAGTCTCTGGCGTCCCACACGCTGACAGTGTGGTGAGAGCCAGAGCTGCGGCAGCTAGCCCCGCGATGAATTTGAGTCGCATTTGGTCGTCCTTTGCTTCGATGCGTTAGGTCCGCGCACATCTGCGCGACTTGGCAGCCATGATAGGTGCCCTGATTGTTTCATGTCAACGATGACGCAATGCGGTTAGGGTGTGTTTACATCACAAACTCAGCCGTTGACAAGGGGAAATAAAAATATTATTACGATTTGGACACGGCCGGGTGTCGCCAAATGTCTATCGATGTCATATGATGTTTCTGGAACCCTTGGAATACCGATGTGGACTGGGATCACCGACCGGTTCCGGGGCGACCCGGACTCAGGAGAGGCGAGAGTATGGCTGCCCCACAGAAACGTTCGACACTGGTCGATGTCGCCCGGCTGGCCGGAGTGAGCGCGAAGACCGTCTCCCGGGTCTACTCCGAGCCGGACAAAGTGGGCCAGCCGACCAAAGCGAAAGTGCTGGCGGCTGCGGAGCGGCTGCTGTTCAAGCCGAACGCGCTGGCCCGCGAGTTGCGGATGGGCGGGAACACCGGACTGCTGGCCTATATCACCCCAGAGCTGACCAATCCGTTCTTCATCCAGGTGGCCGCCGGTGTGGAGCGGGAATGCGCGGCGAACGGTTTGACCATGGCCCTGTCCGCCTCGGACTCGGTGGAACGCGAGCTTGAGGTGATCGACGCGATGCTGGCCGGGCGCGCCCGCTGCGTGCTGTTAGTGCCTTTGGGGGACGACTACTCGTTCCTGGAGGGCGAGCGACGCCTGGGCACCGCCATCGTCGCCATCGACCGGCTGGCCCGAAACCTGCTGGCCGACTCTGTGGTGCTGGCCAACCGTGAAGGCGGCTACCTGGCCACCAAGAAGCTGATCGAGGCCGGGCATCGCAGCATCGGGTTTGTCTGCAGCCCGGTCGCCATCTTCACCCAGCAATTGCGGCTGGAGGGTTATCGGCAAGCGCTGCGCGAGGCGAGACTGTCCATCGACAGTCGCTGGGAGTCCGTCAGCGACGATCCCGAGGTCACGATGGAGTCGTTGGTCGAGCGGGTGATTGACGCCCGCGTCACGGCCATCGTTGGCGGCAACAACCGGGCCACCACCAGCATCCTGCGGGTCTTCGGCCAGCGCGGGATCGAGCTTGGGCTGGTCGGTTTCGATGATTTCGACATCGCCGATTTCCACGGGGTCTCGGTGGTCGCCCACGATCCCGGCGAGATGGGGCGAGTGGCCGTCCAGTTGGCGCTGCGTCGGCTGCAAGACCCCACCGGCCACACCGAGCACGTCGAATTGCCGGTGCGTTACATCGCCCGTGGTTCCGGGGAACGCGCTCCAGGGTAGCCACGATTGAGGCGAGTGAAACGAAAGCTCGCTTTCGTTTCCGAGCCGATTGAGTGAGTGAGGCTCCGTAGGAGTCGATATCCACGATCATTCCTCCCACCATGCTCCTTGTTTGGCAAACTTTGCCAAACGGGCTGCTAGAATATCGACTGTGAAGACGATGAACGTTTCGTTGCCCGACGATTTGAAGGACTACGCCGAAGAGCAGGTCACCGAGCGCAGCTACCAGAGCACCAGTGAATATGTGCGCGACTTGATCCGGGTCGACAGAGCCAAGCAGCAACTCCGTTCAATGCTGTTAGCCGGTGCCGCGTCAGGTTCGGCTGGCGTGGCCGACGACTCGTACTTCGCCTCCTTGTCGGCCAGGGCTGGTGAGCTGGTCGCGTGAAGCCCATTGAGCCGTCCCGGATGGCTGACGCTGACTCGGTGCGGGCCATCGGCTATCTGACGCGCGAGGCGGGCCCAGACACGGGTGCGGCGTTCGTAAAAGAATTGAGCAGGGCGTATGAACAGCTCTCCATATTCCCAGCAAGCGGCTCTCCGCGCATCGCAGACTTGGTGGGAGTGCCCGGCCTGCGGAGTTGGACGCTGAAAACGTTCCACTATCTGATTTGCTACCGGGAAGAGACTGAACGAGTCTTCGTGTGGCGCGTATTGCACACCAAGCAGGACTTGCCCGGCGAACTCGCGGACTTTCTGGAATGACGGGCTGGGGTGACGTGGATTTGAAGTGGAAGCTGAGCCGGGCGGTGACCGCCGCGTTGGGCGTCGCCCTGTTGGCCGGTTGTGCCACTGGGCTGCCCGCTGGCGGGATCACGCCGTCAGTTGATTCGGCTGCGGCCAGCGCACCGGTTGAACCCAGCCCGACCGCTACGGTGACCACGCCGCCGCCGACCGCCTCGGCCACACCTACCCCGACTCCGACGCCGACTCCGACACCGAAGCCCGGCAAACCGGCGAAAGACACCCGGAAGGGCGCTGAGCTGGACATTCCCTATACGGTGAACGGGATCATCGTGGTCTCGCCGAAGCACCCGGTCTCCAAGAAGTATCTGCCCGAACGAGTCAAACCCAATGGCCTGACCGCCGAGACCCAGGCCGCCCTGGACGAATTGACCAAGGCCGCCAAGAAGGACGGTCTGACGGTGAAGGTGCGTTCCGCTTATCGCTCCTATGCTGAGCAGGCGAAGTTGCTGAAGCAGAAGATCATTGAGTATGGCGACGAGAAGAAGGCCCGGCGTTACAACGCGGAAGCTGGCAAGAGCGAGCACCAGACCGGATTGGCGGTCGACCTCTGGGACGGCAAGACCTGGGGTGACGGCATTCGCAATACCAAGCTGGGAAAATGGCTGTGGAAGCACGCCCGCGAGTACGGCTTCATCCTGCGTTATCCGCCCGGGAAAGAGAAGATCACCGGCTACATCTACGAGGCCTGGCATTTTCGCTATATCGGTGCCGACTCGCTGAAATTCAAGCCCAATGACACCAAGACCTTGGAAGAATACTTGGGGATCAGTTGAGCGGTTGCGGAAGGAAGCGAAGATGAGTGACATCGACTTGGACCTGGTTGGAGTGGGCAAGAAGCTTGGCATCCTGACCAGCGGCGGGGACGCCCAGGGCATGAACGCGGCGGTGCGGGCTGTCGTGCGCACCGCGCTCAGCCTGGGCGCTGAGGTGTTCGCCTGCTATGAGGGCTTCCAAGGCATGATCGACGGCGGGGCCGGGATCCGTAAATTGGCTGGGGAGGATGTCGGCCGGATTCTCAATCTGGGCGGCACGGTGATCGGCACCTTCCGTTCCAAAGACTTCCGCGAACGGTCTGGCCGGATCAGGGCCGCCGAGAATCTGCTCAAGCATGGCATCGACCGGCTGGTGGTCATCGGCGGGGATGGATCGCTCTCCGGGTTGAACGAATTCGCCCAGGAATGGCCGGAGTTGCTGCGGCAATTGGCCGACGAGGGCAAGATCACCGCTGCGACGGTCGAAGCTCATCCACAGCTCTACTTCGCCGGTCTGGTCGGCTCGATCGACAACGACCTGGTCGGCACTGATATGACAATCGGCGCGGACTCCGCCCTGCATCGGATCGTTGACGCCATTGACGCGCTTTCTTCCACCGCCGCCAGCCATCAGCGGGCGTTCGTCATCGAGGTGATGGGACGCCATTGCGGCTACCTGGCCCTGATGAGCGCGATAGCCGGAGGCTGCGACTACGTGCTGATCCCAGAGGACCCTCCGGAGCCGGGCTGGGAGGAACGGATGTGCGAGGCGCTGATGAAGGGCCGGGCCGGGGGACGGCGGGACTCGATGGTGGTGGTCGCTGAAGGCGCTATCGACCGCGACGGTCGTCCGATCACCAGCGCGTATGTCCGCGAGGCCATCGAGCGGCACACCAGCGAGGACGTCCGGGTCACCATTCTCGGCCACGTCCAGCGCGGGGGCACGCCCAGCGCGTACGACCGTTGGGCTTCCACTTGGTTGGGGTACGAGGCCGCTCGGGACACGCTCGCCGCCGAACCTGGTTCGACTGGCCAAGTGGTCGGTTTCTGCGGGAACGAGATCGTTCGCGTCCCGCTGATGGAGGCGGTGGCGAATACTCGGTCAGTGCCGAAGCTCATCGCCGACGGCGACTACGCGGAGGCGTTGCGGCTGCGCGGCGGATCGTTCGCAGAGATGTCCGGCGTGCTCGCTGAACTGGTGGAGCCGGCGAAAGTGGCCGCTGGCGAAGCCGCTAAGCGGGTGGCGATAATCCACGCCGGAGGCCTGGCGCCGGGAATGAACGTGGCCGCGCGCGCCGCTGTCCGGTTGGGGGCCAGCCGGGGCCTGACGATGCTCGGTGTCGAGGATGGTTTCGTCGGTCTGGCCGAGGGGCGGGTCCACGAGCTCAATTGGGCAGATGTAGAGGGTTGGATCACTTCCGGAGCGGAGTTGGGCCTGCGCCGTACGGTGCCGAGGGTGGAAGGGCTCTACGCGCTGAGCCGCACTCTGGAGGAGCACAAGGTGGACGCCCTGCTGGTGATCGGCGGGTGGAACGCCTACCAGGGGGCCTGCCTGATGCATCAGGAGAAGAGTCGCTACCCGTCGTTCCAGATTCCAGTGGTCTGTGTGCCAGCCAGCATCGACAATAATCTGCCCGGCTCCGACCTCGCCATTGGCGCTGACACCGCGCTCAATGTGATCGCTGAGGCCATCGACCGGATCAAGACCTCTGGAAGCGCTGCGACCAGGGCTTTCGTGGTCGAGACGATGGGGCGCTACTGCGGCTACCTGGCGGCGATGGGTGGGCTGTCCGGTGGGGCTGAGCGCATCTATCTGCACGAGGAGGGCATCACCCTGGCCGATCTGGAACGGGATGTGCGTTGGATGAACGACTCGTTCCGCAGCGGGCGCAAGCTGTTCTTGGCGGTGCGCAACGAGACCGCCAACCGGCTTTACACCACTGACTTCATCGTCCGGCTCCTGGAGGAGGAGGGCGGCGAACTATATGACGTGCGGCAGGCGATCCTCGGGCACGTCCAGGAGGGCGGCGACCCGTCTCCCTTCGACCGGCTGTTGGCCACCCGGCTGGTGTCACGGGCGCTGCAGGAATGCCTGGCCCAATTCGAGAGCGGCCAAGCGGAGACCGTCTATCTAGGCCTGCGCCAGACCAAGATCACCCGCACCCCAATGTCCCGGTTGACCGAGGAATTCGACCTAGAATTCCAACGCCCGAAGCAACAGTGGTGGATGCAACTCCGCCCAGTAATCCAGGCTGTCAGCGACCAGCCGCTCTGATTCCAGCCAGCCACACCGCCTGGATGCGAGGCTTGGCGAATGGTCTTTCCTTAAGCTAGGCTAAGAAAGTCTTTAGATTTTCTTAACGGAAGAGGCTTATGGCTGCACCGCGTAGGGCACTGGACTCTCAGGTTCTGCAAAGTAATGAGCGTCCGCGCCGCGTTGCCGTCACGTTCTCGTCGATCTGTCTGCAAACCGCAGATGGTGTTGCTGACGCGTTCCGCCGTCGTCCTGCTGGCAGCCGCCGTTCTATCACGCCGTGGTACCACTGGGCCGTACGGGCGGGTACTATCGCCGGAGTCGGGGTCTCCGCTGCCGCAGTCGCGGCTTTCACCCTGCCCTCCGCCGCGCCGGTCCAGCCGGTGCCCACTGCCACTGCCACCACCGCGCCAGTCGTGCGCACCGTTATGGCGGGCATGCTCAGCAATCCGGATTCGGGAAAGTTGGCCGAGAGCCTGGTCAGCCAGTCCCGGATGTTCTCCGCCGGGTCGTTGGTCATTCGGGCCAAAGCCAAAGAGAAGTCGGAACAACTCGGGACGCTGGTTTTCGGCCAGCAAGTGTTGGCCACCGCAGAGGTGTCCGGGGACTACCGGCTGATTGAGGTGGACGGCGTCACTGGCTGGGTGCTGGCCGAGAAGCTGGTCCGGGAGAACGAGGAGCTTGAGGGCGGCATCTCAATGGCCCCCTGCTCGCGCGGTTCCAAGATCGAGGCCAAGCTGCGTTCGGACACCATCAAGATCTACCGCTCGGTGTGCGCATTGTTCCCCGGCGTGAACAGCTATGGCGGTTGGCGGGCCGGTGGGCGGCAATTCCACAAGAATGGCCGCGCCCTCGACATCATGCTGACGCCGAAGAAGGAATCCAAACTGGGTTGGCAGATCGCCAAGTATCTGACCAGCCACTACCGGGAGTTCAACATCGACCATGTGATCTTCGAGCAGAAGATCTGGACGCCGAGCAACCAGCGCTGGCGGAAGATGGCTGACCGGGGTTCCCTAAACGCCAACCATTACAACCACGTCCACGTTGCGATCAAAGCCTGAACGAGTGATCGAGCCCCCAGTCGAGCTAGGCTGTTAGCCATGACATTGATTGATGCCAGCAGAACTTCCGCGTGGGCGCGACTCACCGAACTGGCTGCGTCCCTGCAGCCGGATTTGCCGGGCTGGTTCGCCGCCGATCCGGCTCGCAGCGAACGGCTGTCCTTCAAGGCCGGAGAGCTGTTCGTGGACCTGTCCAAGAACTTGTTGACCGACGATGTGCTCGCGGCCCTGG
>JAISCH010000078.1 GCA_031265725.1 Propionibacteriaceae bacterium | reverse complement strand
AATTCGGCCTGTCCCTGGTCGGGGGCTGCTGTGGGACGACACCGGCGCACATAGCGGAGTTGGCTGGACGGCTCGGCTCCCGGCAGGTCGCCAGCCGTCAGGTTGAGTCAGTCCCGGCGGTCTCGTCGCTGTATTCCGAGGTGGCGTTGCGGCAGGCCGACGACGCCTCCGGCTACTTGATCATCGGGGAGCGCACCAACGCCAATGGGGCCAAGGCTTTCCGCACCGCGATGCTGGACGCTGACTGGGACGCCTGCGTGGAGATAGCCAAAGAGCAGGCAGCGGCGGGCGCGCATATCTTGGATGTTTGCGTGGATTATGTCGGGCGCGATGGCAGCGCGGACATGCGGCAATTGGCTTCCCGGCTGTCCACTGATGTGACTGTGCCGGTGATGCTCGACTCCACCGATCCAGACGTCATCACCGCTGGTCTGCAGTGTCTGGCGGGGAGATGCCTGGTCAACTCGGTCAACTATGAGGACGGCGGTCGGCGGCTGGCGCAGTTGATGCCAGTGGTACGCGAGCATGGCTGCGGGGTGGTCGCGCTCACCATTGACGAGGAGGGCCAGGCCCGGACCGCCGAGTGGAAGCTGCGGGTGGCGGACCGGTTGATCGCTGAGCTGACCGGCGAGTGGGGGCTGTCGCTGAGCGATATCGTGGTGGACGCGCTGACTTTCCCAATCGGCACTGGGCAGGAGGAGACTCGGCGGGACGCGCTGGAGACCATCGCCGCGATCACTGAGTTGAACCGGCGCTATCCGGGGATCAACAGCACCCTCGGCATCTCCAATGTGTCCTTCGGGTTGAGTCCGGCTGCGCGCGTCGTGCTCAATTCGGTCTTCCTGGACGAGGCTTTGCGAGCCGGGCTGACCTCGGCAATCGTCAATCCGGCCCGGATCGTGCCGCTGGCGTCGATAGCCGAGCCAGTCCAGCGGGCCGCGTTGGACCTCATCTATGACCGCCGCCGTCCGGACTACGACCCGTTGACTGAATTCCTGGCCCTGTTCAGCGAGCTGTCGGCCAACGACCTGCTCACTGGCAAGGTCGACGAACTGGCTGCGCTGCCGGTCGGCGAGCGGCTGCGGCGTCGGATCATCGGAGGGGTCAAACCGGGGTTGGAGGCGGATCTCGACCAGGCGTTGCAGTCCCATTCCGCGTTGGAGATCATCAACGATGAATTGCTGGCCGGGATGAGGAAGGTGGGTGAGCTATTCGGGTCGGGACAGATGCAATTGCCCTTTGTGCTGACCTCAGCCGAGGTGATGAAGTCTGCGGTGAAGTATCTGGAGCCGCAGTTGGCTGGCGACCAGCAGACTTCGCGGGGCACTATTGTGCTGGCCACGGTGGCTGGCGACGTGCATGACATAGGCAAGAATCTGGTCGATATCATCTTGAGCAACAATGGCTATCGAGTGGTCAATCTCGGCATCAAGCAGCCGGTCAGCGCGATAGCTGAGGCCAGTGCGGAGGTCAAGGCCGACGCCATCGGAATGTCCGGCCTGCTGGTGAAATCGACCCAGGTGATGCGGGACTACCTGGCTGAGTTGGAGGCCCGGGGCATGGCCGACATTCCGGTGCTGCTGGGCGGGGCGGCGCTGACCAGGGCCTTTGTGGAGGAGACCCTGAACCAGGAGTTCAGCGGCGAGGTGCGTTACGCCAAGGACGCTTTCGAGGGCCTCGCGCTGATGGAGGAGATCGTGGCCGGGAAGCTGCGCGAGCCGCGCGCGCCCGGTCCCCAGCGACCGGCTGCCGCCGCGACGGCTGGGGGACAGCGCTCCGAGGTGAGCCGGGACGAGCCGGTGCCCGTCGCGCCGTTCCTGGGGAGCCGGGTGGTGACCGGCATCGAATTGGACGAGGTGGCGGAATGGCTGGACCGCAAGGCGCTGTTCGCTGCCCAGTGGGGGTTGCGCGGCGAGTACGACGCTATGCCCAGGCTGCGGCACTGGCTGGACTATCTGCGAGTGAACCAGTTGGCCCAATTCCAGGCGGTGTATGGCTATTGGCCCTGTCATTCCAGTGCGAACGATGTGGTCCTGGGCGATCCCGCTGCGCCGGGGCGGGAAATCGCCCGGTTCAGCTTCCCGCGCCAACCGGGTGGAAGACGGCTCTGCCTGGCCGACTTCTTCCGGGACGAGGCCGCTGCCGCTGAATCCGGGCCGGATGTGATCGGATTCCAACTGGTGACCCTCGGGTCCAGGCTGGGGCAGCAGACGGCCCGGCTGTTCGCGGACGACGCCTATCGTGACTATCTGGAGTTGCACGGTCTGGGGGTGCAACTCACCGAGGCGTTGGCGGAGTACTGGCACGCCCGGATGCGCCGCGAGCTCGGTTTTACCGACTCTGCCACACTGGAGGACATGTTGCGGCACCAGGCTTATCAAGGAGCAAGGTATTCGTTCGGATATCCGGCCTGCCCGGACCTGGGACAGCGGGCGTTTTTGGCCGGACTGCTCAGGCCCGAACGGGTCTCGGTCACGCTGTCCGCCGAATTCCAGCTTCATCCGGAATTGTCCACTGACGCGCTGATCGTCCATCATCGCCAAGCGAAGTACTTCAATGCGCGGTAGGGCGGGCCAGGGGCTGATGGCCGCCGTTGGAGTCGGTCTGGCGGTGTTGCTGGCGACAGGTTGCGTCCAACCCACCCCATCCCCGGTGCCGTCGCAGACTCCGAGCGAGCCGCCAGTGTTCACCATCGGCACCGCGCAAAAAGTGGCCAGCACCGACCCGGCCGTGATCACCCGTGATGTGGACGCGATCATCGGCACCAGCGTCTATCAACGGCTGATGCGGATCCAGCCCGGCAGCAGGGAATTGAAGCCTGATGCGGCGACCGACTGTATTTTCACCTCTAGCCAGGTCTATGAGTGCACGCTGCCGGATGGGCTCAAATTCCACAATGGGGACTCGCTGACCGCCAGCGATGTTCGTTTCTCCATCCAACGGGCGTTGCGGATGGACTCCACCGGCGCTGTGATCGGGCTGTTCGACTCGCTGGAGTCCATCTTGGTCCCCGACGCCACCACCGTTCGTTTCCGGCTGAGCTATCCAGACAGCCAATTCGGCTACGCGCTGGCCGCGCTGTCGGCTTCGATAGTCAATGAGACCAGCTACGATCCGGACGTTCCGTTGGAGTTGGACGCCCTTCCGAACGGCTCCGGGCCGTACAAGGTCACCAAGATCGAGGAAGACGTGGTCAGCTTCCGGCTTTTCGAGGACTATCTGGGGCCGCTGGTGGGCGACATCTCCGAAATGCGGCTCATCCAACTGGCCGATTCGGTGGCTGCCGAGGCGGCTATGGAGGCCGGGAAGGTGGATGTTGTCTGGCGCACTTTGGAGGACTCGGCATTGGCCCGGCTGGTGTCCAATGCGAACGCGACTCCCAAACCGGACCATGAGTACACGCGGGTGCCGTTGCCCGGAGGCCGGGTGAACCTGTTGGCCTGGAATCCGGGGTCCAAGTATCGGCAGAACAAGACTTTGCGAGAGGGGATCGCGGCCGCGTTGCAGTCTGATCGCACCTTGGACTCGTTGGTGCCACTTGGCGTCGATGGCCACCATTCGTCATTCCCGGTTGGCGGGCGGCCGAAATTGCCCAAGCTGAAGAGCCGGGTGAATCTGCGGCTGAGCTACGATCCGACCGCTCCCGGACATGCCGACCTGGCGCGATTGCTGCGCGACCGGCTGGAGCAGGTCTCCTCGCTCAGCGTCCGGGTAGTGACCAGTGGTGACGCCGATCTGTTCTTGACCGATCATCTGCCCTGGATAGATACCGCACTTGGCTGGTTGCAGTACTACCTGTCCGCGCCGTTGGCTGACTCGACGGATCTGCTCTCCGCCCAAGAGCAGCGCTACCGTTCGGGCACAGAGTCGGAACGCGCGCTGGCGCTCAATGCGCTGCAGAGCCAAGCCGCGCTGGACCTCACCGTGTTGCCGATCAGTCAGACCGACGGCGTCTTAGTGGTGCGGGCTGGGGTGGCATTGGTCGGTGAGCCGATGGGCGCGGGCGGCCAGCTTGGACTATGGGGGATTCGTGATGAGTGAGTTGTCCGGGGTGCGAATGGGGCCGCTGCAGTCGGGGGAGCGGGTGACCCTCACCGATCAGAAGGGGCGTCGGCACTCGGTCCTGCTGGAGAGCGGGAAGCAATTCCACACCACCAAGGGCACGCTTGACCATGACGCCTTGATCGGCGGGCCGGAAGGCGTGGTGGCCCGGACCACGTTGGGAGCCGATTTTCTGGTTTTCCGCCCGATAGCCAGGGAGAACACAGTTTCGATGCCGCGCGGGGCCACGGTGATCTATCCCAAGGATTGCGCCGAGATCCTGGTCTGGGGGGATATCTTCCCGGGAGCCAGGGTGCTGGAGGCCGGGGCCGGTTCGGGGGCACTGTCCATTTTCCTGCTGCGGGCGGTCGGGTCGGCTGGGAAGCTGTACTCGTATGAGCGCCGGGAGGAATTCGCCGAGATCGCCCGGAAGAATGTCGAGGCCCATTACGGCCAGCCGCATCCAGCCTGGGAACTGATAGTCGGCGACTTGAACGAGGCCATCCGAGACGATCCGGTCGACCGGGTGGTCTTGGACATGCTCGCCCCTTGGGAATGCGTTCAAGCGGTGGGGGAAGTGCTGGTCGCTGGGGGCGTGCTCTGCTGCTATGTGGCCACCACCACCCAGTTGGGCCGCACGATGGACACCCTGCGCGCTCATGGCGGGTGGACGGAGCCGGAGGGCCGGGAAGTGAGTGTCCGGGAGTGGCATGCCGAGGGGCTGGCCATCCGTCCGGGGCATCGCACCACTGGCCACACTGGTTTCCTGGTCTTCTCCCGACGGCTCGCTCCGGGGGTCACTGCTCCGCTGCGTCGGCGGCGTCCGGCTCCAGGGGCTTATGGCCCCGACTACACCGGGCCGAGGCCACCGGGGGTGTAGCCTTTCCTGCGATGACTACAGCAACTCCGCTATCGCTAAGCCCCGCGTTGATCATTGGCACCGGCCTGGTTGGCGCGTCGGTGGGCTGTGCCCTGACCAAGGCCGGGGTGTCGGTGCATCTGCGGGACGTCGTCCCCAGCCATGCCCAAGTCGCGGCGTCTCGGGGCGCGGGGGTGACCGACGAGCCCGATCCGGCGCAGTTGCGGCTGGTGGTGGTCGCCGTGCCGCCAGATGAGTTGGCTGAGGTGGTCGAACGTTCACTGGCCGACTATCCCAACGCCACTGTCACCGATGTTGGGTCGGTGAAGGGCACGGTGCTGGCCCGGCTGCGGGCCAGCGGCGCTGATTTGAGCCGTTACGTGGGGTCGCATCCGATGGCTGGCTCCCAGCTCAGCGGGCCGTTGAGCGCCAAGGCTGAATTGTTCATTGACCGCACCTGGGTGGTCACCCCGCACGACACCGCCGCCGCTCCCGCCGTGCTGGCGGTGAACGAATTGGTGCGGCTGTGCGGCGGTCGGCTGGTGACGATGGGCGCAGCCCATCATGACGAGGCAGTGGCGCAGGTGTCGCATTTGCCGCAATTGGTGTCCGCGCTGATGGCCGGATCGCTCACCCAGGTTCCCGTAGAGCATCTGCGGCTGGCTGGCCAGGGGTTGCGCGATGTTACCCGGATCGCCGGTTCCGACCCGGAGTTGTGGCAGCAGATCATCGGGGCGAACAAGGCTGCGGTGGCGAAGGAATTGACCTCCTTGGCAGCGGATTTGCAAGCGTTGGTGGCGTCGTTCGACGACTCTGCCGCGTTGGCCGAGTTTTTGCGGCGCGGATTGGCTGGGCGGCAGGCGTTGCCTGGCAAGCACGGCATGGCGGCCACGTCGTTCGCCAGGGTTGTGGTGGAGATTCCGGACACGCCGGGCGCGTTGGCCAGGCTTTTCGCAGAGATCGAGGGTGCCGGGGTGAACGTGGAAGATTTGGCCATCGACCACGACATCAACCGCGAGGTCGGCTATCTGTCGGTGCAGGTCGATCCGAAGCGGGCTGAGGATTTGGGCAAGGCGATGGCGTCGGCTGGTTGGACGCTGCGCGATCCGGACCAGGGCGCGTGAGGGAGAGGGAAGAATGAACGATTTGGGCGACAAATTGGTGATCGCTATCGACGGGCCGTCTGGTTCTGGCAAATCGACCACATCCATCGGGGTGGCCAGCCGGTTGGGGCTGCGCTA
>JAISCH010000004.1 GCA_031265725.1 Propionibacteriaceae bacterium | reverse complement strand
ACTCCCAGACTGCCGCTGTAGCCGATTATGCCCAGATGCGTGCTGATCTGGATGAATGTTTTGACACCGGCTTGGACGATCCTTGGAAGTAGCGTCCTGCGCTCAGTGACGGTTCGGGTTGAGACTTATAGGCCACGGGCTAGGCGGTGGTAGGCCTGGGTCCAGCGGAGTTCTTTTTTGAAGGTGCTGGTGGTGGTGGATTTGGTGATTAGGGCTAATTCGGTGCCGGTGATTTCGGCGAAATCGGTCCAGATGTTTGGGTTTAGGGCTGAGGACATGCAGGTGTGGTGGGCGGCTCCGGCCATCAGCCAGCATTCGGCGGAGGTGTAGAAGTCGGGGTCGGGGATCCAGACGGCTCTGGCTACTGGCAGGTTTGGCAGCGGTTGGTCGGGGCCGACGATTTGGACGGTGTTGGCGGTCAAGCGGAAGCGGTCGCGCATGTCGGAGAGGGCCACCACGATGGCTGGGCCGGGGTCGGCGTCGAAAACTAGCCGGACGGGGTCGGCGCGGTTGCCGATTCCGAGGGGATGGATTTCACAGCGCGGCTTGGCTGTGGTCAGGCTGGGACAGACCTCTAGCATGTGCGCGCCGAGGATGCGCTCTTGGCCGGGGACCAGGTTGTAGGTGTAGTCCTCCATCAGCGAAGCTCCGCCCGGCAAGCCTTGGCCCATTACTTTAGCCGCGCGGACCAGGACGGCGGTCTTCCAGTCGCCCTCCGCGCCGAAGCCGTAGCCGTCGGCCATCAACCGTTGCACCGACATGCCGGGGAGTTGGGCCAGTGCGCCCAAGTCCTCGAAATTGGTGGTGAACGCTGTCGCGCCGTGCGCTTCCAGGAAGGAACGCAGCGCGATCTCCAGCTTGGCCGAGTAACGCAGCGAGTCATGCCGCTCGCCGGTGCTGCGCAACTCGGGGACGACTTCGTAGCGGTCTGCGTACTCGGCGCAAAGACTTTCCGCCGCGCTGTCGCTGACTTGCGCAACCGCGTCCGCCAGATCGTTCACGCCGTGGGTATTCACGCTGACCCCAAAGACGTGCTCGGCTTCAACCTTGTCGCCCTCGGTCACCGCCACGTCACGCATATTGTCGCCGAAGCGGACCAGCTTCATCGAACGGGTGGCGGCAGCGCCCGCCGCCGCCCGAATCCAATCATCGAGCCGCTTGGCGACCGCCGGGTTGGAAGCGTGGCCGACCACCGTCGTCCGGGCTATTACGAGCCGGGACTCGATATAGCCGAATTCCCGGTCGCCGTGGGCGGCTTGGTTGAGGTTCATGAAGTCCATGTCGATGGTCGCCCAGGGCAACTCGGCATTGGCTTGGGTGTGCAGATGGCACAGCGGCTTGCGCAGCGCGTCCAGGCCGGCGATCCACATCTTCGCCGGGGAGAAGGTGTGCATCCAGGCGATGACACCAATGCACTCGGGGTCCGAATTGGCGTCCAGCATCGTGCGCAGGATCGAGTCCTTGCTGGTCAGCGTGGGTTTCCAGACCACATCAGCGATGAACCCCGACCCCTGCAGCAGGGCCACGATCTGTTTGGAATTCTCCGCCACCTGTTCCACGACCTCTGGGCCGTAGAGCCCCTGGCTGCCGGTGATGAACCATACCTGTTGCGTCATTGCTGATCCTTCCGCTGCGCTGCGTTTTGAAGTTGTCCTGGTTGGATGGGCAGGCCTTCACTGCCCATAGACGTTTTGATAACGGTCGAAAAGTCGGTCGATGTCGGCTTGGGCTATCGGCACCGGCTCGCCGAGTTGCCGGGCCAGGTGGACGGTCTTGGCCACTTCCTCACACATGACCGCCGTCTTCACTGCCGACTCGGCATCCGCCCCGATGGTGAAGACGCCATGATTGGCCATCAGCACCGCGCGCGAGTGAGACTGCGCCAGCGTCTCAACGATGCCGCGCCCGATGGAGTCGTCCCCGATCAGCGCGAACGGCCCGACCGGGATTTCCCCGCCGAATTCGTCTCCCATCATGGTGAGCACGCAGGGGATAGGCTCTCGCCGGGCCGCCCACGCGGTCGCATAGGTCGAATGGGTGTGGACCTGGCCGCCGACTGCTGACAGATGCCGATAGACGTAGGCGTGTGCCGCCGTGTCGGAGGATGGTTTCAGCCCGGCCACGTTTTCCGCCCAGTCATCAGTGACTAGCCTGCCTTCCAGATCGGTGACGACCATCAGCTCCGGAGCCAGTTCGGCATAGGAGACCCCGCTCGGCTTGATCACCATCAAGTCAGCGCCGGGCACCCGCGCCGAGATATTCCCAGCCGTCCAAACCACCAATCCGTAACGAGTCAACTCTTGGTGCAGTTCGGCTACCTCTTTGCGGAGCCGCTGGATGGCCTCGGCCACATTTTCACTCATCTGTATTTTCCCCGTTGCGATGACAGTCCAGTGTGAACGTTCACACAGGCTATGTTAGCGCACCGCGCGTTCAAACGGAACGCTGCCCGGCGAACTGAAACCTGGCTCCGGATTGTCGGAGTGACTGTTGGCAAGGTCTGGGGTGGAGCGCTGCGGTTGAACTGCTCAGCGCTGCGGCGGGGAAGTCGAGGCGCGGACCACTAGGTCTGGCACGACTTGGTGGGAGATTGGTTCGCGTCCGGCGATCAGGTCGATCACCAGGTCGAGGCACAATTCGCCCAGCGCGCTGAAATCCTGGTTTATCGTCGTCAGTGGGGGGACGAAGTTGTCCGCGCCGACGCTGTTGTCGAAACCGACCAACGACACGTCTTGCGGCACCTTGATCCCGGCCTCGGTGAACGCGCGGAGCACTCCCAGCGCCATCTGGTCATTGCCGACGAAGAGCGCGGTCGGCAATTCGTCCTTGTTCCGGGCCAGACGCTTGCCGATCTCGTAGCCGGACGAGGGTTGCCAGTCCCCGGTTTCGCAAGGCCCCAGCGGCAGGCCAGCTTTGCCGAGTTCTTTCCGCCAGGCCTCGGCTCGTCGCACGGCTTGGAATTCTTCTTCGGGTCCACAAATGTGCCCGATCTCCCGGTGTCCGAGTTCGATCAGATGCCGGACGGCTTTGCTGGCTCCGGCGTATTGGTCGATATCGACGCTCGGTAATCGCAAGTCAGCGGTGTCGCCACTGGTCGCCAACACCATCGGGAGGCTTCCGGCCAGTGGTGCCGCCGCGTCGAGGGTGGCCTGGTTGGGGGCGATCACGACAGCGCCTTCCGCGCCCTGGTCGAGGAAGTGGAGCAACGCGGCGTCCATCTCCGCCTTGGTGTGGCTACGCAAAAAGGTCACGCTGACCCAGTACCCGGCGCGCCGGGCCGCCTGGTCGATCCCGAGCAAGGCTCCAGACGGGCCGGACAACTGCATGTTGGTGACGGCGACGCCCAGCACGTTGGAACGCTTGGAAGCCAACGTGCGCGCGGCAGCGTTACGGCGATAGCCAAGCTGCTCGATGGCTGCCCGCACCCGCTTCCTGGTCGGCGGGGAGACTGCTGGATGGTCGTTGATGACGCGAGAGACCGTCTGCCGGGAGACGCCTGCCAGCGCGGCCACGTCAATGATCGAAGGCGCACGAGTGGAATCCGGCTCGCCCATCGGTGCCTCCTTGAGTGTCGGCCCAAGCTGTCGAGCCAAGGATAGCCCTTCGGCAGTCGTAACCCGCCAGCTTTGGAAAACGAGGAGCCATCCCGCCTACTAGCTTCACTTGGTGTTTGAAACTCTTGCAAACCAGCCGAGTTTTGTTCTTCTCGGAGTCCCCGGAAAGTACCGGACCGGAGCGAAGCGTGGGGAGGACACTTTGGCGAACGTAGTGAGTGCGGGGGTTTGAAGGGGGTTGTCCCCCTTCAGTGTCAATTGTTGGGGTCCCCGGAAAGTACCGGACCGAAGCGTAAGCGTAGGGAGGACACTTTTTGGGGCATCCGTGTTGTGAGCGTTTCACATTTTACGCCATCACTGTCCAGCAAGGCTGATTTGAGGCATACTATAACAGCTTGGTAACAAAGTATGAGATGGATTGTGAGCCTTAACATGTGAACGCTAACATTCTGGCTACGGCCAAGAGGCCAACGTCAAGTCCGGCGCAGTAGCCGGGCTGGCGATACAAACAAGGAGGTTGTATATGAAGAAGATGTTCGGGCTTATCCTTGCCGGGGCGATGGCCTTGGCACTGACAGCTTGTGGTGAGCCAGCCCCGTCGACTTCTCCCGAGAGTGGCGGCGATTCCCCCGCTGCGGCGGGCAAGCCGTTGAATGAGCTGGTTGTCGGATTCGCTCAAGTGGGTGCGGAGTCCGGTTGGCGCACCGCGAACACCAAAGACATCCAAGAGGCTTTTGCCACTGCCGGGATCGAATTGAAGTTCTCCGACGCTCAGCAGAAGCAAGAGAATCAGATCAAGGCAATCCGTTCCTACATCTCCCAGGGCGTTGACTACATCGCCTTCTCTCCGGTGGTCCAAACCGGTTGGGACGCCGTGCTCCAAGAGGCCAAAGCCGCCAATATCCCGGTGATCCTCACCGACCGCGCGGTGGACTCCCAAGACACCTCGTTATATGTCACCTTCCTCGGCTCTGACTTCGTGGTCGAGGGTGAGAAAGCCGGTCAATGGCTGGTCGACCAGTACAAGGATTCCACCGATCCGGTCAAGATCATCCAGTTGGAGGGCACCACCGGTTCCGCACCGGCTATCGACCGCGCTGCGGGCTTCGAGAAGGCGATCAGCGCAGACCCTAAGTTCGAGATCGTCGCCTCCCAGACCGGTGACTTCACTCGGGCTGGCGGCAAGCAGGTCACCGAGGCATTGCTGAAGTCGAATCCCGAGGCCACCGTCATCTACG
>JAISCH010000284.1 GCA_031265725.1 Propionibacteriaceae bacterium | reverse complement strand
AGCGAGGTGGCGAAGTAGTCGATTTTGGCGGGCGTCGATGCTAGCTCCGCAGCGTAATCCGCCAAATTCCGCAACAAGGTCCGGGCGCGATCCTCCGCGCCGAGCCGTTTCCAGGCCAGCGCCGAGTAATAGGTCTTCTCGGAGTAAACGGTTGTGGCCATGTCCAAGAAATCCCCCTGCTGAGTCGCGGCCCGTTTCCAGGCCGCCTCAGCCTCAGTGCTTAGGCCCTGAGCCGCCAAGGCATCGCCCAGCACCAGATAGAGGTCGGCGCAGTTGGCCAGCAGATGACGAGCTTCGCCCAAGGATTCTGGCGGATCAATGGCAGCTCGGATGATCCGCTCGGCGCCAGCCTGGTCGTCCTCGTTCAAAGCCTTTTGAGCCAGCGCGAGCTGAGTGCGTTCCCAGGCACCAAGCACGGCTCCTTCGCCGCCCTCCCAGGGCTGAAATCGCCGCGATAGCAAAACGTCTCGCGCTTGTTCAGGCTGGCCACTGAGGGCAAGCAGGTTGGCGTATTCGACGCTGAGATCATCGCGTTGGCTGACTAGATCGGGTTGCCTGGTAAATCGCTCCAAGCGACTCGCCACTGGCTCGCCCAGTAGTTTCGCCAGTTGATCCGCCTCATAGCTGAGTTGGGCATCCTCACCTTTGAGCACCAGCGCCCGATCATAGTACTCGGCGGCCCGGGAGAGATCGTATTCAGTGTTTACGGTGCCCACAGCCAGGCAGCGCAACACAACTGCGTCAGCCTGACCGGCTTGGTCGACACGCCGCCACTGATTCATGGCATCGTCCCAACGGTCATGGGCGTAGAGCCACAAACCAAGCATGCTGGCAGCGCGGGCATCATGCGGGTCACGTTCGACCTGGCGCTGAAGCAACAACGCCTCCTGAAGGCGTCCGGGGAAACACCAACTGGCATCTGCAGACTGTGCGGACACTCGAGCGTCAACTGCTTCCTCCGGTCGCTCCAGAGCGTCAAAGCACTCCGCCTGGCAGTAGTACAGGACGGGCGTCAAACGCGGCTGGCCCTCGACCGGGCTTCCCACTTCCAGACTCAGCGCAAGCTCAGCCAGTCGTAGCGCATCCAGCCACTCCCCCACCGACAGATACTCAAAGACTAAGTCGAGACAGGTCTGGGCGTCTGGAGCGGTCTCAGGAGTCAACTCCCGCGCCAGGTCGCGCAGCCACCAGTCGAATCGGTCATTGGCGCACGCCTGTTCAAGCTGGTCCGAAGCCTTATCGTCTAGACCCAAGCGGCGCAAGGCGATGACCATTATGGCCGCGAGTTGTGAGTGAGCGGGGGCTTCCCGCTGGGCGTCAGTCGCCAAGGCCAGTGCGGACTGGTTGCGGCCGCGAGTCAAATCGAGGCGGGACATGGCCAACGATGCGGGCACTTTCCAGGCGGCGGCCCAAGCGCTATTGGCAAAACTGTCATAGGCTTCCTCAACCCGGCCCTGAGCAGCCAACGCCAACCCCAACCGATAGAAAGCCTCGCCATCACGAGGATGGGCATTGCGCCGGGTCAAGCGCCGGATGGCGTTCCGGGCATATGCCTGTGCACCGATCAGGTCACCGGCCCGGTAACAACGGCTGCTCATGGCCGTATTGCTGCGCGCATCCAAGGCGTCACGAGACAGCGCCTCGCGCCAATAGACCTCTGGGTCAAGGGTGGCGTGCCGGTATTGCTCAAGATGGACACCGGTCAGATAAAGCTCATCAATCTGGGCTATCTGGGCTGGCTCAGCCGGTTCCGTAGCTGTCCAAGTCTGATGCGGCGCAGGTTTGCGCTGGTCCCAGCGCAAGAGGACTTCCTCATCCTCCAAGACAACGATCTCGGCGACCGCCGCACTGGCAGGCAGCGTGAATCGACCCGGCTCACCCGGTCGCAGAGCGGCAGCGTCGGAAAAAATCAACTGTCCCGCAGCATTCCGCGCTTCCACCCTCAACCGGGGTCGCGGCTTGGTCACCGCCACTTTCAACAGGCCGTCGGCATCCAAGTGAGCAGCAGCTTCAAGGGTGGCTTGATGGGCTGGGCCAATCTCCTGAATGGGATACCAATACTGGCTGAAAGTCTTGATCTCGCCTGGGGCGAGGTAGGAGAAATCGGGCTGATTGTCGGTGAAAACGCCCGCCATCAACTCCACATAGGGGCCGTCCGTATCAGTCAGATTGCGGTCCCAGGCCCAGCCGAAAGGCGCGTTTCCCCAAGTCCACTGCTTCTTGCCCGGAGCGATTCGATGATCGGCCCAGTGGATGAAACCGGCCTGACGCTGATGATCGTATCCGCCGAAGAAATCACCCTCGGAGTCGACGCACATATAGCTGGTCGGGACCGGGATGTTGCGGTACCAGTCGATCCTGGCGGCATCTGGATTATCGGCAGTGACCCGTGCCGGATAGTCGACGCCGTAATAGCGCCCTTCGACGACCGGGAAAGTGGCCGTTGCACGACGGGCGTGATCCGCGACCTGCGTCACATCGGGTGGGAAGAAGGACTGGTAATGGTCGCCCACTGGAGCAGCGACGTTCGCCCACCAGAGGAAGGTCTGCACGTCTTCTGAGCGATTGACCAAGCGGACCCGGCATTCGATGATGGCGCTGCCAGGACTGAGCCGAATCCCGTGCGAAGCGCGCATCCGATTGAAGGGATCATGGTCAGTACACCAAACTGTCACCGAACCATCCGGTTCGTGCTCAATTTCGGCACTGACTGGCAGATAGGTGGCCGGACGGTGGTGCTGGGGCCAGTTGAACTCGACACCACCGGACAGCCAAGGCCCGGCCAACCCGACCAAGGCGGGTTTGATGACATTGTTCTTGTAGAAGAAGCAATAATCCCTGGTTTTATCGACCGCGCAATAGATGCGGCCGCCGAGTTCGGGCAGGATCGCCAGCCGCACATATTCATTGTCGAGATGGATCGCTGACCAGGTTTTTGGACGCTTGTCCGGATTGATCGACTCAAAGAACGGCAGCGGGTAAACCCGCCCGGATGATCCCTGGTAAACCCGCCTGTCGAGATACGACGGATAGACCGATGGCGAAGCCGGGCTATACGTATCTATGACCAAGTCCTCATACCAGGCGGCGACATCCCGGCCCGCTAGCGGGGTCGGCACCGATGGCAATATCACTTGGGAGACAAGGGATTTCATGCTAAAAACGTATTACTCCACGGTGCTTGCGCGACATGCCCTCAACGCGGCTTCACCTGGATAAAACAACTATTTTTGGAGGTACGATGACAGCCAATCCCGCAATCGCGGACGGCTTTCCCGGTGAGCGCCTGCGGGTGTTGCCGCGCCCCCTGGTCAAGGAAGCCCTGCTTCGGCCAGTAACCAGAAGGCTGCTGGTCACAGATGTCGGCTTCTTCCCCCGGGCTGCCCACCACGGACGGCAACGGCCCAATGGGACTGGGGAAGCGATCATCATCGCCTGCGCGTCAGGACGTGGTTGGTGCGACTTGGGCGGCACACGTTTCAACATCC
>JAISCH010000263.1 GCA_031265725.1 Propionibacteriaceae bacterium | reverse complement strand
CCTGGGGATGATGGTCGATCCGGCAGTCAGCGACATCACTTCCGGCTCGGCCGGGTCCGGACCCTATCTGGTCAAGGCGCACAACAAGGGCCAAAGCGTGGTGCTGGCGAAGAACGAGGCCTATTGGGGGACCCCGGCCCGTTTCGACGAGGTGACCTTCCGCTATTACGACGATCCCAATGCGATGAACTCGTCCATGCTGGCCGGTGACCTGGATATCATCTCCAATCTCCAAGCCCCGAACGCGCTGCCGCAATTCTCCGACACTGAACGATTCACCGTGGTCACCGGCACCACGAACGGTGAAGTCGTGCTCGGGTTGAACCACGACAACGAGGCCTTGGCGAAACTGGAGGTCCGCCAGGCCCTCACCAAAGCCATTGATCGCCGGGCCTTGCTGAACACAATTTGGAACGGCCAGGGCACCCTGATCGGGTCGATGGCGGTGCCCACCGATCCGTGGTTCGAGGATCTCTCCGGCACCAATCCGTACGATCCCGAAGCGGCGAAAGCGCTGCTCAAAGAGGCCGGGTACGCCAAGGGCTTGAAACTCCGCTTCCGGGTGCCGGTGATTCCCTACGCGGTCAAAGCCGCCCAATTCGTCCAATCGCAGTTGAAAGAGGTCGGGGTGGAAGCCCAGATCGAGGAGTTGGAATTCTCCCGTTGGATTCCGGAAGTGCTCACCAACGGCGACTACGACCTGACGGTGGTCTCCCATGTGGAGGCCCGCGATTTGGGCCTGTTCGCCGACTCGTCCTATTACTGGCACTACAAGAATCCAGCTTTCGCCCAGCTCTACACAGCGGCGGACGGGGCTGATCTCCAGCAATCGACCGAATTGATGCGACAGGCCACTGAGGTGCTGGCGGATGACGCGGCTGCCATCTGGCTGTTCGCGCTGCCAAACCTGGTCATCACCAAGGCCAGCATCACCGGGATAGCCCAGAACGCCACCACCTTGAGCTTCGACCTGACGACACTGGCCAGCCGGTGACATGGCACTGCGGATCGCCCAGAAGCTAGGCGTTTTCGCGCTCAGCCTCATCGGTGCGTCCATCTTGATCTTCTGGATCACTAACGCGCTGCCGGGGAATGTGGCCCATGTCCTGCTCGGAACCGATGCCACCGAGGCGGCGGTGGCCGAATTGGAGGCCCAACTCGGCTTGGACCGTCCGATCTTCTTGCGCTACCTGGAATGGATCGGCGGCATCCTCACCGGCGACTTCGGGACATCCCCGCTCAGCAAGGATCCGGTGCTCACCTTGATCGCCCCGCGGATCGGCATAACCGCGTGGTTGGTGGTGCTCGGAATCATCGGATCGGTCATCATCGCCCTCCCGCTGGGGATGGTGGCGGCGCTGCGGCAACGGCAGTGGCAGGGCTTCGTCATCTCCGCCGCCGCTCAACTCGGCATGGCCATCCCAGTGTTCTGGGGCGGGATAATCTTCGCCCTGGTCTTCGCGGTCTGGCTGCGGCTGCTGCCGCCGAACGGCTATGTCCCGCTCACCGAGGACCCGGTCCAATGGCTACGGCATCTGATCTTGCCGGTCGTCACCCTGGCGATGGTGCAGTCGGCCGTGCTGATCCGGTACGTGCGTTCCGCCTTCATCGAAGTGCTGAACGAGGATTACTACCGCACCGCGCGGGCGATCGGCTGGACCCCGCTGCGCGCCATGCTGCGGCACGGGGTGCGCAACGCCGCCATCTCCCTGGTGACCGTGCTCGGCCTGCAACTCTCCAGTTCGCTGGTCGGCGCCATCGTGGTGGAGAAGGTCTACAACCTGCACGGGTTGGGCAGCCTGCTGCTGGACAAAGTCGCTGAGCGCGACCTCGTGGTGGTGCAGGGCACAGTCATGCTGCTGGTGCTGGCGGTACTGCTGATCAACCTCCTGGTCGATCTGTCCTACGGGATCATCGATCCCCGGCAGCGAGGGGAGCGGCAGTGAGAAAATTGCAGCTCAATCTCGGCCTGGCTCTGGTCGGACTGGTGATCCTGGCCGGAGTGGTGTCGCTGTTCTGGACACCCTACGACCCGACCCGGGTCACTCCGGACATCCTGCTCGCTCCGGGCTGGCCTCATCTGCTCGGCACCGACGGGATGGGGATCGATATCGTCAGCAGACTGCTGGTCGGGGCACGCTACTGCCTGGTCGTGGGCGTCATCTCGGTCGGGGTGGCGGCGGCAGTCGGAGTTCCGCTGGGCATGGTCGCCGGTATGCGCGGAGGCTGGCTGGACGAATTGGTGATGCGGATAGCCGATATTGTCTACGCCTTCCCGGCCTTGTTGCTGGCCATGCTGCTGGCGGCGGCATTCGGCGCGTCAACGAGCACGGCGATGGCCGCTATCGGAGTGGCCACGATACCGGCATTCGCCCGGGTCGCCCGCGCCGGGACTTTGCAAGTCGCCGCCAGCGATTTCGCCCTGGCTGCCAAGGCGGCGGGGACGAGCCAATGGGGGATCGCCTGGCGGCACGTCTTTCCCAATATCGCTCCGCTGGTGGGAGTGCAGGCGTCGGTCGGCTTCGCAATGGCGATCCTCGCTGAGGCGGCGCTAAGCTACCTGGGCCTGGGCACGCCACGTCCGACTCCGACTTGGGGCGCAATGCTGCGCGACGCCCAGGACGTCTGGTATATCCAACCGGCACAGGCGCTCTGGCCGGGTTTGGCCATCGCTTTGGCTGTACTCGGCTTCAACCTGCTCGGTGACGGCATGCGCGATGTCCTCGACCCCCGGTTGCGGGAGGTGAGATGACGCTCCTCGAAGTCGGACAATTGACCGTGCGCTTCGGACGACGGCAGCGCACCGCCATCCAAGACGTTGCTTTCAGCATCGAGCAGTCGGCGCGACTGGGCCTGATCGGGGAGTCCGGATCGGGGAAGACGGTGACCGCGCTGGCGCTGATGGGGCTGCTTCCGCAGAACGCGACGGTGACTG
>JAISCH010000257.1 GCA_031265725.1 Propionibacteriaceae bacterium | reverse complement strand
TGCTACCAAGTCAATGAGCGCATGAGACGCTTGACGCGAAAAGCGATGCGTGGATCGTCCGAGTCTTGAACGCAGCTTGACCAGTTGGAGCAGCTATCCGACCACTTATCCGCTCAATTTTGCTACGAATTCCACAAATCACCCCCTGGACACTCCACAAATCACCCGTTACAAACTCCACAAATCACCCGTTCGGAACTCCACAAATCACCCGCTGGTGATAGAGTGGCGATGTGTTCGATAGCTACCTTGCGCGAGTGGTTGATGCTGAGATCGACCGAGCGTTGCGGATCGCCGGTGCAGTGCTGATTGAAGGACCGAGGGCTTGCGGCAAGACGGAGACCGGACGGGAACACGCTTCCAGCGAGGTGCTTCTCGACACCGACACCGAAGCACGGGCACTGGCCCAAGTGCAGCCGAGCTTGCTGTTGGAGGGAGCTTCACCCAGGTTGATCGACGAGTGGCAGCTTGAGCCACAGTTGTGGAACCACGTCCGCAGGACCGTCGATGACCGCCGTACCAAGGGGAATTTCATTCTGGCTGGCTCAGCAACCCCGGCTGATGACGTTACTCGGCACTCGGGCGCGGGCCGGATTCTGCGCCTGCGCATGCGTCCAATGAGTCTGTTCGAGTCTGGTCATTCCTCGGGTGATGTGTCCCTCGCGACCATCCTGAGCGGCGAGCCGGTTCCAGGCAGCCGATCACCGCTGACCGTAACAGATGTCGTAGCTAGGCTCTGCGTTGGTGGCTGGCCGGGACTGCTGAATCTGGCACCTGACGAGGCGCAACACATTCTGGTTTCTTATCTCGATGATGTGGCGCGGGCCGACCTGTTACGGGCCGATTCTGAAGAGCCGAAACGTGACCCCGTTCGAGTGAGACGGCTGTTGCGCGCATACGCCCGGCATGTGGCAACCCCTGCGTCCACAGCCACAATTGCCAATGACACCAGCCAGAGCCAAATGGCGATAAAGGCCGACACCGCAGCCGAATATCTGGCAATGCTCCAACGAGTAATGGTGATCGAGGAGCAGCCTAGTTGGGGGCCGCATCTGCGTTCCAGGGATTTGGTTCGGCAAAGCTCATTACGGCATTTCACCGATCCGTCGCTCGCCGCAGCAGCGCTGAGAGCAAGTCCGGAACTGTTATTGCACGACCTGAACACGCTGGGATTGTTGTTTGAGTCGATGGTGGTGCGAGACTTGCGTGTCTACTCCCAGGCCCTGGGTGGGACCGTCAGCCATTACCGAGACTCGTCTGGCCTGGAAGCGGACGCCGTGGTCACCCTACCGGACGGACGCTGGATTGTCGCCGAAGTAAAGCTCGCCGCGTCGCAGGCCGACGCTGCGGCAAAAGCCCTCGACCGCCTAGTAGCAAAGCTTGATCTGTCCCGCAGCGGCGCTCCCGTCGCCCGTCTGGTCATCACGGCTGGCGAGTACGCCTACACCCGCGATGATGGCGTGATCGTGGTGCCGCTGGCCTGCCTTGGTCCCTAGCGCTGGCGACGACGCTGAGCGTAAACCCCGTTCCGTTACAACGCGGACGCGTAAATACCATCCCGCGCTTAATCGCCGCCCTCGCCATCACGATCATCCCGGTGCTCTATCCGCTGTTCTGTCTACAGGCATTTTGGGACCCTTTAGTATTCTGCTGAACCAGAACAGAGGGGTTCAGGGTGATGCGTTCTACAAATCTATTCGGTGACGATGGGGAAGCCACTGCTGTGACGATTCTGGGCAGGGTTTCATTGCTCGCTATTTTGCCACTACTCTGTGTCTTGTTCTATGGGTGCGTGGGGCCGGTGTCGCAGACGACGGACACGGAACTTCCAGGCCAGTCCCCTAGAACTACGGCAGAGCCGGGTCTGGTTGGTGAGTATCCGCCGGACAACTCCCCATTGAGCGCGTTTTCTTTGAGTGTTGAAGAGCGCGTCGCTGTCAACTTCGCCGAGGAAGCGCTCATCGGCCAGTGTATGCGCGATGCGGGTTTTGAATATGATGTGCCGCAATTCGCTGAATTGCTTGAATCGGAGCAGAAGCAAGAGACGTTGAGAAGGTCCAGACTTTACGGCATCACCGACCGGGCCGCGGCTGCAGAGTACGGCTACGATCCTCCACCTGATCCCTCAAATGTGCAACGAAAGCATCGGGAGTTGAGCGACGCCTATCAGGTGGCTTTGATTGGAACATCGGATTTGAACACATTTCGAGAAGCTGACAGCATAAACCCCAGCTTCGAGGTCAGCGGTTGCGTGGGGGCCGCACGATTAGAATTGGGATACGCGCCTGTTAAATCGGGTCAAAACCCCGATGAGGTTACTGACATTGGCGATGCGGGGGATTTAGCGGAAGCATTGCGCGTCTCCACTTGGAATAGCTTCGCAGCATCCAAAGATTGGTCGGATATCGTGGCCGGTTGGGTGAATTGCATGGTCGCCAAGGGCTGGAATGTGGAGGATCCGGTTTTCGAGGGCGGCGATATGACTGCGATCACTAAGCAGCGTGCCGAAGAGGGATCGTCCACTCCTTCCGCCCGTGAAATCGAGTTGGCCCTTGATGATGTGACTTGTAAAGAAGAGACCGATCTAGTGCGTCGTTTGCGGGAAGCCAACGACAAATGGGAACGGGATGCCATCGAACGACGCGCCACAGATTTACAGGAAAACCGGAAACATCTGGACGAGGTAGTCCGGAGAGCGAATCAAGTGGTCGAAGAGTTCAAGTGAACAGAGAAGCCAGGTTTTAATGGGAGACGGAGGGCTTGCTGTGGAAAGGGTGTAGTAGGCTGGTTTATGCATCTGCTGTGCCGCTGGGCGTCCGAAACCTTTACGAATGGATCGAGTTTCGCTTGCTTGGGGTGTCTGCGAAGGGTCCGACCGCCGGAAGGAGCTTTGTGGGGGCTGACTGGTTCCAGCAGTTGATTTACGCCAAACTTGGGAGGACTTCATGAGAGAACCTGTGTTCCGTGGCGCGGGGACCGCGCTGGTCACGCCGTTTAATGATCAGGGAGTTGACTACAAGAAGCTGG
>JAISCH010000247.1 GCA_031265725.1 Propionibacteriaceae bacterium | reverse complement strand
ATGCAGGAGGGCGTCGCCTCCGAGGCCGCCTCGCTGGCAGGCACGCAGAAGCTGGGCAACCTGATCCTGATCTACGACGACAACCGGATAACCATCGAGGGTGACACCGCCATAGCTTTCACTGAGGATGTGCTGGCCCGCCACGCCGCATACGGCTGGCACACCCAGCACGTCGACTGGACGAATGGCGGCACCGGGTACGCAGAGGACCTGCCAGCCCTCTATGCCGCGATTGAAGCTGCCAAGCAGGTCAAGGACCAGCCCTCGATCATCAAGCTCTCCACGATCATCGGCTGGCCGTTGCCGACGAAGGCCGGGTCGCACTCCGTCCACGGTGCGAAGATCGGCGGCGACGAGATCGCCAAGCTGAAAGAGACTCTCGGCTTCGACCCGGCGCAGGCATTCCCGGCCGACGCCGAGGTGCTGCGGCACACCCGGGACAACGCCGCCGCGCGGGCCGCCGCCGCCAAGGCTGAGTGGCAACCTGATTATGAGCAATGGCGGGCGGCCAACCCGGCTGCGGCCAAGCTGTACGACCGGTTGGTTGCGGGCGAGCTTCCGGAGGGCTTCGACGCGGCCATCCCGGTTTTCGAGCCGGGGAAGAAATCCACTCGGGCGGCCTCCGGCGAGGTGTTGAATGCGCTGGCTGATGTCGTTCCGGAGCTTTGGGGCGGCTCCGCCGACCTGGCCGGTTCCAACAACACCACCATGAAGGGGCAGAAGTCGTTCGGGCCCAATGATTCGCCCTACGGCGACGAGACTGGCCGGGTGCTGCACTTCGGCATCCGGGAGCACGCGATGGGGAATATCCTCAACGCCATCGCAATGTCCGGTTTGACCAGGGCATATGGCGGCACCTTCCTGGTCTTTGCCGACTATATGCGTGGCGCTGTGCGGTTGGCCGCGCTGCAGCGATGCCCTAGCGTCTTCGTCTGGAGCCACGACTCGATTGGCGTCGGCGAGGATGGGCCGACCCATCAGCCGATTGAGCACCTGGCGTCGTTGCGGGCCATCCCTGGGCTGGACGTGGTGCGTCCGGCGGACGCCAATGAGACCGCCCAGGCCTGGGCGCAGATCTTGCGCAACAATGACCGTCCGGCAGGCATCATCCTGTCCCGCCAGGACCTTCCGACTGTGGAACGCGGCCCAGGTGCATGCGCCAGCGCGGACGGAGTGGCCAAGGGCGGCTATGTGCTCAAGGACGCGAGTGGCGTGCCGGAAGTGGTGTTGCTGGCCACTGGCTCCGAAGTGGCTGTCGCGCTGGACGCGCAGGCCCAGCTTGAGGACGAGGGAATCCCCACCAGGGTGGTGTCGCTGCCCTGCCTGGAGTGGTTCGGCCAGCAGTCCGCTGAGTACCGGGCGCAAGTGATCCCAGCGGCTGTGGCGAAGGTCTCGGTGGAGGCTGGCTCGGCGTTGGGTTGGCGCGAATACGTCGGCGACAAGGGCGAGATCGTCTCAATCGACCACTTCGGCGAGTCTGCTGCTGGCAACAGGCTGTTCGCCAAATACGGTTTCACTGCGGAGAACGTCGTGGCCAAGGCGAAACTGGCTCTGGCAAGTGGCTAATTCGCGGCTGCTGCGCGCTAATGTGCTGCTGCTCTTAGCTTCGGCTATCTGGGGTTTCGCCTTCGTCGCCCAACGCATTGGCGCTGACTATGTGGGGCCGTTCACCTTCAGCGCGGTGCGTTTTGCCATGGGCGCCGTGGTGATGATCGTGGTGATAAAGGTGCTCGACTGGAAACGCGGGTTGTCCAAAGCCAGGCGGGCGGCGGCCACCAGGATGGTGCTTTGGCCCGGACTGGCCTGTGGGACACTGCTCGCTGCGGCGGTCGGCTTCCAGCAGGCATCCATGCCCCAGGCCTCAGCCGGAGACGCGGCCTTCATCACGGCGCTGTATATCGTCATCGTGCCGATCTTCGGGCTGTTTTTCGGGCGGAGGATCGGTTGGCAGTTGGTGGTGGGAGTGGCCGCCTGTGTGGTGGGCATGTACCTGATCTGCATCACTGATGACTTGGTGCTGGGAACCAGCGATCTGCTCTTGCTCGCCGCTGCGACGGTGTTCGCCATCCAGATCATGCTGGTGGACCGCTACACGAATCGGGTGTCAGCACTGCGCTTCGCCACCGCACAATTCGTCAGTTGCGCCGTGATCAGCGCAGTGCTAGCGCTTCTCCTGGACCCCGTGCCCTTCGGCGGTCTGGATCAGGCGGTGATCCCGTTGATCTACGGTGGAGTGGGCAGCGTCGGTATCGCCTATACCCTGCAAGTGCTGGGGCAACGTGACGCGCTGGCCTCGCACGCCGCGTTGATCATGAGTCTGGAAGCGGTTTTCGGCGGATTGGGCGGGGCGCTGATCCTCAATGAGGACATGGGGCAGCGCGGCTATATTGGAGCTGCCCTCATGGTGGCCGGTATCCTTGTCTCACATCTGGGCACATTGATACCCAGCAAGCGCAAACAGGAGGCTCCCAGTGGCTAAACAGCGGTCTTTCGCCTGGACGGCAGCAGTCGTCATCGGCGGATTGTTCGCTGTCTTGCTGGGCGCGTATCTGGGAATCCACTACGTCGCTTTCGACCACATCCCGACCAACACCGTGGTGACCGGGGTGCGTATCGGCGGCATGTCGGCTGACCAGGCCACCGCCGTGCTGCATGAGGCCTTCGACCCCCGGACCAGCGGCGAATTTGCTATCAATGCCCAGGGCAAGTCGGTCGCCATCGACTTGGCGCAGATCGGCGCCAGCGTGGACTATCCGGCCACACTGGCCCAGGTCGGCGGCGGGTCGGAGAGTTGGAACCCGCTGGACAACCTGGAACAACTCTTCGGCGGCGGCGAGCACGAGGCTGTGCTGACGCTGGACGATGCGGCGCTGACGGAAAAGATCGAGACGTTGGCGGCTGAGGTGGACCAGGAGCCAGTGCCTGCCACCCTCGTCATTCTCGACGGAGCGCCCCAGGTCGGCCCCGGAGCCGATGGGGTCAAAGTGGACGTGCCCGCCAGCGTGCAAGCCTTCAAGGCGGCCCTGCTGCGCTCGTTGATGGTGGATGCGGTGGTGGAGGTGGTCGAGCCTGACATCACCACCGCTGAGGCGGAACAGGCCGCCAGCGAGATCGCCGTCCCAGCGTTGGCCAGCCCGGTCCAAGTGTTGGTGGGGGATGCGGGCAAGATCGAATTGAGCACTGAGCTGATCGCCAAGACGCTCCGCTTCGAGCCGTCAGCGGGGGCGCTGCTGCCGAGCTTCGACGCGGAGGGGCTGAACGCGGCCATTGGGAAAGACTTGGACAAACTCGGCCTGAAGCAGCCAGTGGACGCCAAGTTCACCATCGCGGGCAAGAAGTCGGGAAAACCCAAGATCAGCAAATCCAAGGACGGCTCGGGCATCGACATCCAACAGCTCTCTGCCGAGTTGATCCCCATGTTGAACCAGGCCGGGGTCAGACAGGTGAGTGTGGACGTGGCCCCGCGCCCGGCTGGCTTCTCCACCGCCGACGCTGAGGCGATGGGAGTCAAGGAGATAACCGGCCAATTCACCACCTACTTCCCCGGATCGGCCTACCGCTACAACAACATCGGCAAGGCGGCCAAGCTCATCAACGGCACCTACCTGGCTCCGGGCGAGACGTTCTCGATGAACAAGACGCTGGGGGAACGGACCCGGAAAAACGGCTGGATGGCTGGCGGCGGCATCGCCAATGGCAAGATCGACCCGAATATTTACGGCGGGGGAGTCTCCCAGTCCACTACCACCACTTACAATGCGATCTTCTTCGCCGGTCTGAAAGATATCTACCACAAGCCGCACTCGCTCTACTTCAGTCGCTACCCGGTCGGGCGGGAGGCCACCTTGGACTGGAAGATGGTCGACATGAAATTCCAGAACGACTCGCCGCATGGCGTGCTGCTGCAGGCTTGGATCACTGGCCGGACGGGCAGCCAGGGCTCGGTGACGGTGCGGGTGTGGTCCACCAAGGTCTATGACATCAAATCTTCCACGCCGGTCCGGAGCAATTACCGCGCGCCTGGCAAGCCGGTCTACGACACGTCCGCGAAATGCGTCGCCCAGTCGGCGATGAGCGGATTCGATGTGCGGTTCAACCGGCTGTTCTATCAGGACGGCAAACAGGTTAAGAAAGAGCCGTTCAAATGGTCGTACAACTCACTCACCCCAGTTATTTGCGGTAAAAAGCCCGATAGTTGATTCGTTGGCCGATATTCGGCACGCGCGTTGTAGGGTAGTGCTGATAGCTGTCATAGGAGCGGAGAAATGACCTACATCATCACCCAGCCGTGCGTAGACGTGAAAGATATGGCCTGCGTCGAGCAATGTCCGGTTGACTGCATTTACGAAGGTGAGCGCAGCCTCTACATCCATCCCGACGAATGCGTGGATTGCGGGGCGTGCGAACCAGCCTGCCCGACTGAAGCCATCTTCTACGAGGACGACGTGCCTGCCGACCAGGCCGCGTATGTCCAGGTGAACGCGGAATTCTTCGCTGAGCTCGGCTCTCCGGGCGGCGCGGCGCGGTTTGGCCCAGTGGCATCCGACCATCCGTTCGTCGCCTCCCTTCCCCCACAGAATTAGCCCATCGGGAGAGAGGGTCTGTGACGCCGGACCCTCAGTTCCAACGCTGCACAGCAATGAACGCACTCAGCGCGCGGCTGCCCGACTTTCCTTGGAATTCGCTGGAGCCAGCCAAAGCTAAGGCCAGTGCCCATCCCGGTGGCATCGTCGACCTGTCCGTCGGGACTCCGGTGGACCCGACTCCGCAAGTGGCATTGGACGCGCTGCGCGCCGCCGCCGCCGCGCCTGGCTATCCGCAGACCTGGGGAACCCCGGCCCTGCGGGCTGCGATCATCGGCTCTCTGCAGCGCCGTTGGAATGCTGGCGAGTTGACCCAGCGACAGGTGCTGCCAGTGATCGGGTCCAAGGAATTGGTCGCTTGGCTGCCGACGCTGCTCGGTCTGGGCGCGGCCGACACCGTAGTCATTCCGGCGATGGCCTATCCCACTTACGATGTGGGGGCCAGGATCGCCGGATGCCGGGTGGTCGCCAGCGACCATCCGGAGGAGCTTGCCAGCCTGCGTCCGAAGCTGGTCTGGATCAACTCACCGGCGAACCCGCACGGCCGGGTGTTCGATCCGGCTGAGACGAGGGCTTGGGTCGATGCCGCCAGGGGAGTGGGTGCGCTCTTGGCCAGCGATGAGTGCTACGGCGAATTCGGCTGGGAAGCGGACCCGAATTCAGTGCTCGACCAGGATATTTGCGGCGGCGACCCGACTGGGCTGCTAGCGGTGCACTCACTGTCCAAACGGTCCAATGTGGCCGGTTACCGGGCGGGCTTCGTCGCCGGTGATGAAGCGGTGGTGGCCGAATTGTTGGAGTTGCGCAAACACGCCGGGATGATGCTGCCCGATCCGGTGCAAGCCGCTATGGTCGCCCTGCTGAACGACACCGGGCATGTGGCGGACCAGCGTCGGCGCTACCTGGCCAGGCGGGCCAAATTGCGCCCGGTGCTGGCCGCCGCTGGATTTAAGATCGATTGGTCGCAAGGCTCGTTGTATCTGTGGGCCACTCGCGGCGAGGATTGCTGGGCCAGCGTTGACTTCCTCGCCGGTCTGGGCATCCTGGTGGCTCCGGGCTGTTTCTATGGGGCTGATGCGGCCCAGCATGTCCGGATAGCGCTGACCGCCACCGACGAGCGCGTCGAAGCGGCCTGCGCGAGGCTGGCTGACTCGGCCCGATAGTGGGGCAGCCCGGCAACGGCTGGCTGTGCTGGGTCTTCCGGCGGGTGCCGGATCAGTCGTTGAAGGTGAGGACGACTTGGCGGCTGGCTGCGGTCGCGTCCGGTTGCCATTCGGCTCTGGTCCAGGACTCTGGCATCCACGACCGGCCCTCAGTCTGCACTTTCGCTATCCCGTAGCGTTTGGCGTTGGCCACCGCTCCTTGGGCCACCGCCCAGGCGGTCGGAGTGTCCTTGGCCTCGATCCGGAGCAGCTTCTCAGTGAGGGTCACTTTGGCCGCGTCCTTGCCGTAGGTCTTGTTGAGGAAGGAGCGCATCGCCTTCGGGTCGGCCTGCTGGGCGCTTTGGATGGAACAGGTGAAGGTCGCCTCGGTCTCCCCGGTCAGCGCGCTCGCCAGGGCACGGGCGTTGGACTCGTGTTGCCGGTACGCCTCGGGGAAGGCGCTGCGTTGCACTGCTTGGGCGACGTCGTTGATGTCCTTGGTCTTCCAATTCTTGACCCTGACCATGGTCGAATAGAACTTGCCAGTGGAATACCAGGGGTCCATGATCTCCTCGATGGTCCCCCAGCCCTTTGACGGACGTTGCTGGAAAATCCCGATCGAATCGGCGTGGCCGTAGTCGAGATTGCGGATTTTCGACTCCTGGTAGGCCGTGGCCAAGGCGATGCTGGCCGCGCGCGGGATCAGTTCGCGTTTGATCGACATTCCGGCGATCAGTGCCGCATTCTGGGCCTGCTCGATATCGACGGTGACGGTGTGGCGGCCTAGGGTGGCCTCGCAGCGCTCCGCGATATCCACCGGCTTGCGGTTCAGCAGCGCCCAGGTGACGGCCCCGCCCGCGACCAGCCCAACCGCCAGGATGGCGATCAATAACCAACGGATTGACTTGGGCATCGGCTAGTTGGCGTGGAGGGCCGCGTTCAACTCGATCCCGGTGTGCCGGGGCCGGGCCAGCACCCGTCCGGTCAGCGAGTCACGCAGGAAGAGCAGATTGGATTCTCCGGAGAGCGCAGCAGCTTTGACCACTGAGCCGTCGGGCAGGGTGACCTTGGTCCCGGCAGTGACATACAACCCGGCCTCCACCACACAGTCGTCCCCGAGCGATATGCCCAGCCCGGACTCCGCCCCGAGCAGGCAGCGCTTGCCGATGGTGATCTGCTCCTGCCCGCCGCCAGACAGCGTGCCCATGATGGAGGCCCCGCCGCCGATATCGCTGCCGTCGGCGACCACCACCCCAGCCGAGATGCGTCCCTCGACCATCGACTTGCCCAGGGTGCCCGCGTTGAAATTGACGAAGCCCTCGTGCATCACCGTGGTGCCCGGCGCCAGATAGGCTCCCAGCCGGACCCGGCCAGCATCGGCTATCCGCACTCCACTGGGCACGACGTAATCAGTCATCCGGGGGAACTTGTCCACCCCGTAGACTGCCAATGGGCCGCGACGGCGCAGGCGCAGCCGGATGGACTCGAAACCGTCCACCGCGCACGGCCCGGCAGAGGTCCACACCACGTTCGGCAGCACAGCGAAGATACCGTCCAGGTTTATCGTGCGCGGCTGGCAGATCCGGGCGCTGAGCAGATGCAGCCGCAGGTAGGCGTCCGGAGCACTCTTCGGCGGGGCGTCCAGGTCTATCTGGACCAGTACCGGCTCGGTCCCGACCTCGCGCGACTCGTCGAAGCTGGTCTCGGCTAGCTCGGCCGGTACCGCGCCACTGGGGGCTTCCCCCAATGCGGGAGCGGGAAACCAGGTGTCCAGTTGCTGGCCGGAACTGTGTACGTTCGCCAGTCCCCATCCGTATGCAGGGCGATTCATAGTTAAAGGTTACCGGACGGGCATAGGCTCTGGGCTTGACCCAGGTGGAGCGGCATGGACGGGCTCTTCCAGGCGGTGTGGGCGGTGCGGTTCACTTCTAACACCACCGGGAGTCAACCGGTTGATCAGGATAGGCTGCTCTGGATGGCTGAGTACGTGACGCTGGACGATCCCGCCGATCCCCGGGCGGGTGACTATGTGGCCCTGCGGGAGGCGAGTCTGCGCCGCTTGCTGGAGACTGAGCGGGGGCTGTTCATCGCGGAGGGGACGAAGGTGATCCAGCGGGCGGTCGCGGCGGGCTATCAGCCCAGATCGTTCCTGCTGGCTGAGCGCTGGCTGCCCGCGCTGGAGGATGAGTTGGCGGGTTTCGCCGGTCCGGTCTATCTGGTCAGCGAGGAGCTGGCCGAGCGGATCACCGGCTTCCATGTGCATCGCGGCGCGCTCGCGTCCTTGCAGCGCAACCTGCCGCACAGTGTCGAGTCAGTGCTAGCCGGGCAGCGGATAGTGGTCGCGGAGGACATCGTGGATCACAGCAATGTGGGAGCCATCATCCGTAATGCGGCTGGTCTGGGCTGGGACGGGTTGCTGATCAGCCCACGCTGCGCCGACCCGCTCTACCGGCGTTCGATCAAAGTCTCGATGGGGGCGGTGTTCTCACTGCCCTGGGCCCGGATGGACGATTGGGCGACGGGCGTCCCGATGCTGCGCCGAGCCGGGTTCCGGGTGGCCGCTCTGGCCTTGCGGGACGACGCGGTGGATTTGCAGTCCTTCGCCCAGCAGCTGCGCGCGACACCGGGAAAATTGGCGATCCTGCTCGGCACCGAAGGAGAAGGCCTCTCCCAGTGCTGGATCGACCAAGCGGATGTCAGGTTACGAATCCCGATGAGCGCCGGTATCGACTCGCTCAACGTGGCCGCCGCCAGCGCCATCGCCTGCTACGCGCTCGGCCCGTCCCCGGCCTGATCACCCCTGCACGGGAGCGGGAAAGGGCGGTAGTCTGTGGGGACTGGGTTGATTCTGCAGGCGCGTGGACGGGCGGTGCTCAGCCAGGTGTCCCCGGGAATCTCTCAGTTAGTGTATCCGGAGTACAGAAAGGACGAAGATGTCCAAGGAATTCACTTTCGCCAGCTTCGATGGCACCGAATTATTCGCTGATCTAGCCGTGTCCACCCGTCCGAAGGCCTTGGTCGTCATCGTCCATGGCCTGTGCGAGCATTTGGGCCGCTACGACTATCTCGCGGCGCGGCTGCTCGCCCAGCGCTACGCGGTATTCCGCTTCGACCATCGCGGGCACGGCCGTTCAACTGGGGAAAGGGTCTACTACTCCGACTTCACTGAGATTTTGGAAGACACCAATACCGCTTTCGGCATCGCCCAGCGGGAGGTTCCGGACTTGCCCACTTATGTCATCGGGCACTCGATGGGCGGCTACGCGGCCACACTGTTCGGCACGAGATACCCTGAGAAAGCCGCCGGAATCATCCTGTCCGGCGCGTTGACCAGGTATAACAACGCGCTGGTGGGGGAATTTCCGATGCCCGGCGACCCGCACAGCTATTTCCCCAATGAATTGGGCGCTGGCGTCTGTTCCGACCCGGCAGTGGCCGAGGCCTACGACGCCGATCCGTTGACCGGAAAGCAGATTTCGGTCGGCCTGTGCAATTCCTTCCAGGGCGGCTTGGACTACCTGAAGCGGGAGGCGGCCGCGTTCACGGCTCCGACGTTGATCATGCACGGTGGCAATGACGGATTAGTCGCTGAGCTGGATTCCCGGCAGTTGTTCGGCGAGATTTCCAGCACCGACAAATCTCTGCGCATCTACGCGGGCCTGATGCACGAGATCTTCAACGAGTTCAGCAAGGACGAGGTGATAAAGGACGTGCTGCGTTGGCTCAATAGTCGGTCTGGAAGGTAACTGTCCAGCGCTCAGCCCGGCGACCGCCTCCGGTTTCCCACGGCGGTATTGGCGTAGGATTGCTGGCTATGGGATTGGAACTGAGCGGAGATTTGATCGCGCTTTTTCGTAGCATCGTTGATATCGAGTCGGTCAGTGGGAACGAGAAGCGGCTCGCTGATGAGATCGAGGCGGCGCTGCGTTCGTACCCGCATCTGGAAGTTTCCCGCGATCAAGACCTGGTGCTGGCCCGGACGAATTTGGGACGGGCGCAGCGGGTGGTGGTGGCCGGGCACATCGACACTGTTCCGGTGGCCGACAACCTGCCCAGCCGCTTGGCCGATGGCCGGGTGTACGGGCGGGGGAGTTGCGATATGAAAGCCGGGGTCGCGGTGATGCTGGCCGCCGCCGCCCAGTTGTCGGCCCCGAAGCATGATGTGACCTGGATCTTCTACGACCACGAAGAGGTCAGAGCCGATTTGAACGGCTTGGGCAGGCTCAGCCCCGACCTGCTCCAAGGCGAGTTGGCGATTCTGATGGAGCCCACCTCTGCCCAGATCGAGGGGGGCTGCCAGGGCACGCTGCGCTTCGTCATCGAGACCAAGGGTCGGAAGGCCCACTCCGGGCGGGCCTGGCTGGGGCACAACGCCATTCACGACGCCGCCGACGTGCTGTTTCGGCTCTACCGCTACAAGCCGCGTGAGGTCTCGGTGGACGGGTTGGCCTACCGGGAGGGGCTGAACGCGGTGGCGATCCAAGGCGGGGTCGCGGTGAATATCATCCCGGACAGTTGCGCCATCACCATCAACTACCGTTTCGCCCCCGACCGTGACGAGGCCGCCGCCAAAGCCTTCGTCGAGCAGACCTTCCTCGGCTACACCCTCAATTACCTCGACTTCGCCCCGGCCGCCCGTCCCGGCCTAGACCGGGAGATCACCCAGGATTTCGTCAAAGCGGTCGGCGGTCAAGTCCTTCCCAAGTACGGTTGGACCGACGTGGCCCGCTTCTCCGCCCTGGGCATCCCAGCAGTAAACTACGGCCCCGGCGACCCCGGCAAAGCGCACGCCGATG
>JAISCH010000229.1 GCA_031265725.1 Propionibacteriaceae bacterium | reverse complement strand
TGACCAGCAGCTGCCATTCCAACCACGTCTCCCGTCATGCGGTCACCTCGCGGCACCAGAGAGACTGCGTTCGCAGGTATCCAACTATCCACCGCTAGAGCGACACTCGGCGCGATGATGGGCCGGTAGCCGGAGGTTCCAGTCTCTCCGTCGCTGCAACAATCGCAGGCCAGAGGCCGGCATGATCCGCGCCTCTTGCGTTTCGGCCTCCAAGTGTCCACCCACTACGTCCACCTTTCGGGCGGGAGTCCGCGGTCCTCAGGGTGGCGGCACGTCGAAACCGGCTTCGTTGGCACCGGCGTCGGCAAGGCCGTCATCCAGGTGCGCCATCAACTCTCCGATGGGCATGTCCAGTGCGCGGGCAATCGACCACCAGGTTCGCACGCTGCCCTCGTGGTAACCATAGAGAGCCCCGGTGACCGTTGACTCTGCCACGCCAGCACGTCCGACGAGTTGCCGCAAGCTCAGGCCCAGGCGCTGCCGTCGCATATGCGCGGCGAAGCGGAGGGCGTCGAAGTCCGGCTCAGGCCGGGTGGGCCCCCTCCGACTCGTCGTCACCCATCCATTTCAGTGCCTCAGGCCATCGTGGTTGCTCCGACTTCTCGGAGGCGCTACCATCGCTCCGACAAATCGGAGCAGGCCAACGAGCGGCATTGCTCCTGGAGCTGAAGCCACCACCAGCCAACTGAGTACAGGAGGCAACTCTTGAACAGGACCACTGGCCCTACCCGGTGCGCGACCTCAGATCCCAGGCCGTGGCGTTTCGCTGGTGACAAGCCGAAAGAGAAGCACACGCTCAGGAACGGGTCGGCGGGGTTTCCAGCGGACACGGCGGCCCGAAGCCCCCAACCAGCGCTGTCAGTTCAGAAGACGCCTGGAGGCAGCCTATGCCGGGCTCGACAGCGGCCCGATGAGGCGAATCGCGAGTCACACACGCTTCCGCGTACTGTGACTCACTTCAGAGGGCGGCGGTGGCCTGCTGTGAGCACTCTCGCCGTGCGCCGAGGTGGTTCGTGGGGGTCTGAGACTTGGCACGTGCTCATCGACAGACTCCGAGTCGATGGCCTGTACCCCGGCGTACAGGGCATTACGGGCAAGAGACCCGAAAGTCTTGTCTGCCTGGCGAGGCACGAATACCACAACCAAGACCGCGTCAGGACAAGAGCCGTGGTTCGAAATCCCACGGCGCGACCGCAGGCACTAATGGCTATCCACGGGTGTGGTTGCCCTGACTTCTCCGACAGTGAGGAAAGACATGTGGATGATTGATCTGACCCGCGCCCACGGTGGTACCCTCCGCAGCGCTGTGACCCAGGCACGGATCCTTCCCGGATATCAGAGCGATAGCGACGCGGTTCTGTACGTGGCCGCCGATCAGGAGCCAGAGGCTCTGGCGCTCCCATCGGCTCCAAAGACTATCGTCCTGCAGCCGACCACGGGCCAGCCTGCTGCGATTGTGGACGATCTCAAGATGCGTCTTCAAGAACTCATCGCTGCGCAACCTGACCGCATAGTCGACGTTGCCAGTTTCCGGAACGAGATCCTCTCTCACGCTCAGTCGTTGGCCGGTGCACGGCCGCACTACCTGGGGACGCCTCGGCAGGTTGAGCCAATAGTTCAAGCCGACATCGACGCGCTCAGCGCTGCACTCGCAGGCGCGGAAGGTTCGCTTCGTCCGGCGGATATCGGAAGCCGGGTTCGTCTCGTCGATCCTGGGTTCAGCACCCGCCACAAGCCCGTTAAGGGCGGCGGGGAGCCTGGATTCATTTCCCGACTGTTGCAAGAGGCCGAACGGCGAGGGATGGTGAGAATGGAAGCGAGTTTCAACCCTCCGCTTGTGACTCCACTTCCCACTCCGGGTTCTCCCGCTAAGGCACCGTCGGATGCGATCTCGCTCGGACTGTCTGTTCAGTATCGACAATGCCTTGACCAACGGAATCTCGGCCCGTACCACCAGTGCAGGTTAGGGACCTACGACTCCATCGCACAGGCCGTCGCGCAGAATCGCGAACGGGACGCCTCCCAACGCCTGACCGTAGTCAACGTCGTGGACTACGCCGTTGATATCGCGCGACATCAACTGAGTCAGACACTTCCCAGCGATCCGTCTCACGTTATCGCTGGTCAGAGTGCCGCTCCGGTGGTATCCGACCCAGTTCCAAGTGCGCCTCAGAATTCGACAGAGGAAAGCCAGACGAATCGGTTCCCATGGAGCAGGTTCCGCAATTTCCTCCTGCGACTTGCGTCGGTGGTCCGTCCCTTCATCGACGACGAGGGACGCGAGATTCCCTGCGGCACTCTTGAAGGCCGAAACCGGGTGCCAACTTCGCTGAAGGAGGATTGGCAGCTGGCAATGGATGGCGAACTTGTGCTGACTCTCCTGAAGAGCGGGCTAGAGGTCGAGCTTCACCAGTCGGACGAACTCGCAGGAGCCCTGTACAACAGTCGACAGCAGCCCGAAATGCAGAAGGCAGAAGAGGTACTCTGGTACTTGCAGCGCACGGAGCGAATTGTACCGGTTCCCGACGACGACTGCTCCACGGTAGTCTACAAACTTGCTTCACTCTCCAATCCAACATGACCATTTGGGTTACAGCGGGCAACCAGAGGCTGAGACTGATCAAGCAGGAGGAGTAGTCGCCCTCCGCATCCTTCCAGCCTCCTCGCGACGTGATGTGTCAGCTCCTGCCTGCGCATGTCGTACAGCACTCGTCGATTTCGATCCACGGGACTCCGGAACTCTGGTGGGATCCCGACCACACTTGCCTACATATTCCTGCGATTCTGTCGGGCTCGGTGGAACGCCGCGGCGCGGCGGCAACCACGACGCAACGAGATGGCCCAGCGCTCCGACACACAAGTGCGTCTTGACGGTGCCATCCACTTGGCAGATCACCGGGGAGGACCCCCATTCCGCCCAGTACGCGCTGGTGTTCGCTGTCTCCTCGCGCGCAATCTTCAGTGCTCCAATCATTGGGCGAAGCGCCATGGCCAACACCAGGATCGTCACTCGGCGCGGTTCAGCACGATGCCTGAGTTGACCATAGAACGCTGGCTCACTCGCCGTGGAACCATGGCTTCCACCCGATGAAATGTCCATGCGGCATCTCGTAAAGTCACCTCACTGACAAGTCCATATGCGGGGCCTTTCACGACGCGCTGAACAGCCATGTCGGGGCAGTACCTGGGGTGCCCCCGACTAGCGTCGGAGGCACCCCGGACCGGGCGACCGGATGACACAAGTCCTTAGGCGCAGGCGAAATAGTCACCGCCTAAGTCCGGGGACCGTGCCCGCCCCTTGTGTTTCCATTCCAGCGCGGACGGATGTGGGATTGCCAGAACCGTCTCGGCGCTATACTAGGAACTTATCGCCCAGCCCGAATACTGCTGCCCACACGGATGCCACCGCGACTCCAAGAGTCTCATCTGGCCAAGTAGGGGCCGCCAGTACCAGGCTTACTAGAAGAACCGAGAAAAACACATGTACAATCTGGTTTTTCATCTTCCCTCCTTTCTATAATTGATCCAATGGTGGAAGTATTGGCAAGCTATGGGACGTATGAACGTCACATCGCCCCGGCTACTACCCGCATAAGTTCCGGCATGCAGCCGCCACAAATGTCAAAGCGACTACTTGGGCGCGTTTGGCAAATGCGTGCCGATGTACTACTTGAACGACTTAGACAAGTATCCGAGAGTGTATTCTCGGGCTTCTCGTTCTACGGACAGCAATTCGTATTCCGAGGTGCCGCACGTAGTTCTGAAGCGCCGTGGCCTTGTCGCATCACGGTAATTGAATCTGAGTTGGCACAGGATATCAAGTCGGTAGAGTATGAGTTAGCTCTGGAATCCACATAGGAGTCGGCATCAGTAGAGGAATGAGAATGAGATGCATGAATAGGCTGCAGGAGTCTGGAGTCGAGTCGGAATCTGAATAGCTAGTGCTGCTCTTGCGCACCACACAGCGTCTGCGTCGCCAGACGACAGGAGCGTAGCAGGCGCTCACCGGCCGATGCAACGAATCGAATATGGTTCACTCACGAAGTGGCGACACGCGCCGATATGCGGACGCCGTGGACCTCCAGACATCGTCGCCACCGGAAGTGCGCGACGTCATCGCCGGCATGCGGCATCGACGGACGGTCAGGACCGGGTTCCGTTCCGTGGCGGCCGACCCAGGTGTGGTTCGTCAGATTGTCGAAGCCGGGATGTTGGCGCCATCGGCGAAGAACTCCCAGCCTTGGCGGCTGCATGTGGTCTCGGATCGCTCCCTGTTAGAGCAGCTCGCGGCGCTGGTCCGCCAGGGCGACCGTAGAGAGCAGTACGTGCCCCATGACCCGAGAACCGGCAGGCCCCACGCCTACCAATCGACCGTCGAAGGCTCGGCCGCCATCGTCGAGTCCGTGTCCTTCGCGGTGCTCGTTGAGAACGTCGGGCCTCTCAGCGGTGGCACCGGAGCGGTGCTCGCGGCCACCCCGGAGGCCCTCGCCCCATCGCTGTTCGGGTACGGCGAGGAGTGGTTCGCCATCGGCGCCTGCGTTCAGAACATGTGGTTGGCGGCCGTCTCCTTCGGGATGGAAGCCGCGTTTCTCGCCGACGTGACCATCGCGGAAACCGAATGGCGATCCATCCTCGGGTTCGAAGGCGACCTCATCGGGGCCCTGGCGGTTGGGTTCAGCGACGATGCACCTGGACCCAAGTGTGACGAGCCGTTCGCGCCCACGATGGACAGGGTGGTCTGGCACACGTCCGAGGGATGAAC
>JAISCH010000210.1 GCA_031265725.1 Propionibacteriaceae bacterium | reverse complement strand
ACCGCGTAAATCCAACTCGGCCAGCCGCCAATCGAATTGAGTCGACTTGCTCAACCGGAACATCGCGGCGGCCGGGTCGTCCGCGAAACGCCCGCCCCAGAGTCGTCCCTGCGCTGCCTCATCCATGATCCACCCTCACATCTCCAACAAACTCTGTGCCATCGCCCCACCGCCATCCGGGTCACGGGTTATCAGCAGTACGGTGTCGTCTCCGGCGATGGTGCCCAGCACCTCTTCCCAGCCCATCTTGTCCACTGCGGAAGCGAAATATTGCGCTGCCCCCGGTGGAGTGCGCAGCACCACCAGATTCGCCGAGCCCTCAGCGTTCAACAGCAATTCGGCGCAGACTTTGGCGAGCTTGGCCTGGGCCGTGGTGCCGCCCTGCTCGGCCTCAGTCAGGGCATAGCGGAAACCGGAGTCTGTCCGGATGCGCACCGCGCCGAGCTCCAACAAGTCCTTGCTCAAGGTGCCCTGGGTCACAGCGATGCCCTCGGCAGCCAAAAGTTGAGCCAATTCCGCCTGGCTGGCCACCAGGCGCAACTCGATCAGCTCGCCGATCCGGGCCTGCCGGGCGGATTTGGTCAGTGGCTTGCTCACCCGGACGGCCTTTCGCAACCTCTTTGGGCCAAGGTCATCTGGCCGCCCTGATCAGCTCCGGCAAGGCGTCGATGAAAGTGTCGAGTTGCCGGGCGGTGACGATCAATGGCGGGGCGAGCCGGATCACATTCGGCCGGGGAGCGTTGATGACGAAACCGGCGTCCAAAGCGACCCTGACCACATCGGCGGCGATATTCGGACGCAGCACGATGCCGCAGAGCAGTCCCCGTCCGCGCACCGCCTCGACTTCAAAGAGATTCAGCTTCTCGATCCGGGTCTCCAACTGGTCAAACAGCTTCAGCGCATGTTTCATCAAGCCCTGCCGCTCGATAGCCTTGATCGTCGCCAAGCCAGCGGCGGCACCGACCGGATTCCCGCCGAAGGTGCTGCCATGCGATCCGGGGCCGAGCAGGTCAGCCGCAGCGCCGGTAGCCACGCAAGCGCCCATCGGGAAACCGTTGCCCAGCCCTTTGGCCAAGGTGACGATATCTGCGGTGACTCCGGACGGCTGGCTGGCCAGCCAAGTCCCGGTGCGTCCCATCCCGGACTGGATCTCATCCAGCCAGAGCAGCGCGCCCGCCTTCTGGGTGATTCTGCGCACCTCGGCCAGATAGCCGTCGTCGGGCACCACCACGCCGTTCTCGCCTTGGATCGGCTCGACTATGACGGCCGCCACCGTATCGTCGATGATCCGGGCGAGTCTGGTCGCATTGCCATAGGGAACGAATTCGACAATTCCCGGCAATGGCTCGAAAGGCTCCCGATAGGGCTTGTGCCAAGTCAGCGACAACGCGCCCATGCTCCTCCCGTGGAAGGCGCCCTCCATGGCGATGACCTTTTTCCGTCCAGTCATCCGGGTGACTTTCAGCCCGGCCTCGTTGGCCTCGGTGCCGGAATTGGTGAAGAAGACCTTGGCTGTCCGGCCCGGATCGTTCGCAGTGACAATCTCGGCCAATTTGCCCGCCAGGGCCACCTGGTCGGGGGTGGCGAAGAAATTCGAGACATGCCCGAGAGCGGCGATCTGCGCGGACACCGCCTCAACCACCTTCGGATGGGCGTGCCCGAGCACGTTCACTGCGAGCCCGGCCAGCAAGTCAAGGTATTTCTTGTCCTCGGCATCCCACAGATAAACCCCCTCGCCCCGCACGAAGACTCGTTGCGGTGCGCCGAAGGTATTCATCATCACCTGCTGGTAGCGCTGGGTGACTACCTGGCTGGTGCCATCCACTCCAGTGAGCGGTTCAGTTTGCGATCTCTTGCTCATGCGATCACCATCGTTCCGACTCCTTCATCGGTAAAGATTTCCAATAGCACTGAGTGTGCCACCCGGCCGTCGATAACAGTTGCCCTCGGCACGCCGCCGTTAACAGCCTGCAGACAGGATTCCATCTTTGGCACCATTCCGGAAGCCAATCTGGGCAATAATTGCCGCAATTCGGCGGCAGTGATCTCGTGAATGAGCCGACTGGTGTCCGGCCAATCCGCATACAACCCAGGAACGTCGGTGAGCATGACCAACCGCTCGGCCGCGAGCGAGACCGCCAGGGCAGCCGCAGCGGTGTCGGCGTTGACATTGTGGACCTGCCCCTCCTCGTCCGGGGCGACGGTGGCTATAACCGGGATGCGTCCGGCATTTATCAGGTCCAGCACCGTCTCGGGACGAACTTTGGCGACTTCCCCGACCAAGCCCAGATCGACGTCATGGCCGTCAACGCTCAACCCCTTGCGTTCCGCAGTGAGCAGGCCGGCGTCCTCACCGGACAAGCCGACGGCGAACGGCCCATGGGCGTTGAGCAGGCCAACCAATTCGCGGTTGACCTGCCCCATCAGCACCATCCGCACCACATCCATGGCCTCCGGCGTGGTCACCCGCAGGCCAGACTTGAATTCACTCTCGATGCCGAGCCGGGCCAGCATGGCGGAAATCTGCGGACCGCCACCGTGGACGATGACGGGTTTCACCCCGGCCAAGCGCAGGAAGACGATGTCCTCAGCAAAAGCGGCTTTGAGCTGCTCGTCGATCATCGCGTTGCCGCCGTATTTGATCACCACGATTTTGCCGGTGTACTGCTTCAACCAAGGCAGCGCCTCGACCAGGACGGCCGCCTTGCGCTTGGCCATCTTGTTCGCGCTCTTAGAAATGTCGGTGGCGGGTTGGATGCTTGTTACCATGATTATTCATTCAATCCGCTGGCTCGGCATCGCAGTGCTGATAGTGGCGATCATGACGAGTACGCGCTGTTCTCATGGATATATTCATGGGTCAGATCATTCGTCCAAAGGCTCACCTGCTGGTCCCCGGCGTGCAGGTCGACCAAGATGTTCACCGCACGGGCCGAAAGATCGACGAGGCTGCGGTCCTCCCCGACGCCCCCGCCCCGGCAGACGGTGACGCCGTTGATGGTCACATCCACCTGGCTTGGATCGTAGGGTGCCACCTCCGGAGACAGCGTGCCCATCGCGGAGAGGATGCGGCCCCAGTTCGGGTCGTTGCCGAAGATCGCGGTTTTGAACAGGTTTGAGCGGGCAATCGCACGGGCGACTTCTACACCGCTGTGCTCAGTGGCGCAGTTGGCCACGTCGATCCGGATATCGTGACTCGCGCCTTCGGCGTCACTGATCAATTCGAGGGCAAGTTTTTCACAGACGGCGGTGAGCAGGGCGGTGAACTGGGCTTCAGAGAGGGCTATCTCGCTCGCCCCGCTGGCCATCAGGATCACGGTGTCGTTGGTGGACATGCAGCCATCGGAATCGATGCGGTTGAAAGTCTGCCCGACCGCCGCTTCGAGGCAGCGCTGAGCGGTGGCGCTGTCCAGCTTCACATCAGTGCTGACGACCACCAGCATGGTGGCCAGCCCCGGAGCCAGCATCCCGGCCCCTTTGGCCATCCCGCCGACTATCACCGGCCCCAGGAAAGTGTCATGCGCCATGGAGACGTATTTGGGATGGGTGTCTGTGGTCATGTTCGCCGCAGCCGCGTCCGGACCGCCTTCGTTGCTGAGCTGCGCGTAGGCGGCGTCCACACCGGGCAGCATTTTGTCCATCGGCAACGGATCGCCGATCAACCCGGTGGAGCAGACCAGTATCTGCTCCAACGGCAACTGGAGCAGTTGCGCGGCCTTGCTGGCCGTGCTCTCAGTGTCAGCGAATCCTGCCGCCCCGGTACAGGCGTTGGCTCCGGCTGAATTCAGCACCACGGCGCGGGGAGCGGTGCCGAGCCGCGCGTTGCGGGCCATCGCCGCCCGCGACCATTGCACCGGCGCGGCGGCGAAACGGTTGCTGGTGAAGACCGCCGCCGCCGCTGGATGCGGCCCATCGTTCACCACCAAGGCCAGGTCCGGCTGCCCGTTCTTCTTCATTCCAGCGGTGATCCCGGCCGCCCGGAATCCGCTCGGCGCAGTGACGCTCATGGTGCTACTCCTATCGTGGTGAGCCCGGCCGTCTCAGGCAGGCCCAAAGCGAGATTGATGGACTGGAGCCCGGCTCCGGCCGTTCCCTTGACCAGGTTATCGATAGCGCAGACCGACACCAAGCGTCCGGCCCGCTCATCGACCGCAATTTGGATCAATGCGGTGTTCGCCCCCAAGGTGGCGGCGGTGCTCGGCCAGCTTCCCGGTGGCAACAGCCGGACGAATGGCTCCCCGGCGTACGCCCACTCCCAATGCTCGCGCAGATCATCGAGAACTCCCCCGGCCAACTTGGCGGTGCAGGTCGCCAGGATGCCGCGCGCCATCGGGACCAGCGTCGGAGTAAAACTGATCCGCACGTCGCCCGCGCCTGCCTTACCCAGATTCTGCTCTATCTCTGGAATGTGCCGATGCGTCCCGCCCACCGCGTACGGGCTTGCCGCGCCGATGATCTCAGCGGCGAGCAGATGCGGTTTCAGTGATTTGCCCGCCCCACTGACCCCATTGGCCAGCACAGCTACCAGGTCAGTCGGCTCGATGACCCCGGCAGCGATGCCGGGAGCCAGGGCAAGGGTGACAGCGGTGACATTGCAGCCTGGCACGGCTATCCTCTTGGTGCCTTTGAGCAGTTCGCGCTGCTTGTTCGCTGGCGTGCCGCCCAAGAGCAATTCGGGCATGCCGTAGGTCCAAGTGCCCGGATGCCCGCCACCGTAGTACTTCTCCCAGGCCGCAGCGGACTCCAGTCGGTGATCAGCGCCCAGGTCGACCAGGATCGAATCGGGCGAGCTCCGCTCCAACTCAGCGGCCAACTCCGCAGACGCGCCATGCGGCAGCGCTAGACAGATCACATCATGCCCGGCCAATGCCGCAACATTGGTGTCAACGATGATCCGGTCAGCCAGTGGCAATAAGTGCGGATGGTGATCCCGCAGCCGGTCGCCCGCGCTCGTCTTGGCGGTTAGCGCGCCAATTTCCAATTCGGGATGCCCCAGCAGCAGCCGCAGCATCTCCCCGCCGGCGTACCCCGTGGCACCAGCGATCGCCACCCGATAAGTCATAGGCATGATTATGCCATATTTGGAATGATTATTCCAAATGATTGCTGCGCCGTCTCCGTAACCCCGTCCGGAGCGTCCAATACAGTCTGCGCAGCGCAGACCAACTGCGGGACGAGGTCCAGTTTGATGGTGTCAGCAGACTTTTGAAAGGATCGCAGATGAGACCGCTAATCCAGCAAGCACTTTCCCTAGGCAAAATCGCCGATTCTGCGGGATACTTGTGCCAGACAAATGGGAAAGGAAGGAACCCCGAAATGGCAGCCCCTCACCCCGCAACGAAGCGACCACCATTGGTCCGCAGCCTGCTTTTGGCAATCGGACTGATCCTGGGCAGCATGACACTCACCGGCTGCGGCACTGATCCCCGCGCGAGTGCCATCGAGGAGATCATCGCCTCCTACCAGGCCGAGCACCCAGAGGTCTATAAAATCACCGTCGTCGATATCGAGGAGCAGCTCAAAGATTTCAGCGATGAGAAGCAATTCTCAATGGTTGTGCAGACGAGCGTCACCGATCCCAGCCAGATCGACATCAACCAGCTCCTTCCCAGCGGCAAAGCACTCGAATTGACCAGCACCGTCGACAACTTGGACGACGACATTTACCTGACCCTGCGCAATGAAGCGAGAAGCCAGGTCAAGGAATTGGTAGACGCCATGCCCTCGGCCCCGACAGCGGCGTTGTCGGTCCCGATGACGCTGGTCGAGGAGGATGGCAAGTGGATCGCTGCGATAGACGAGGCTCCCACCGACGACAGTTTCGATGCCACTCTGGTGAGCAGCGCCATGGTCCGCAGTACCCAGTGGACGCAGCTAGCCTCCCAAATGACCGCCCACATCTGGAAGGAACTAATTTTCCCGGACGCGGGCATAGCCTT